>JBPCQG010000422.1:0-3360 GCA_050998315.1 Chitinophagaceae bacterium | reverse complement strand
GCCTTATGATGTTCGGGCCAAATGATGATAACTCACCTCATACTGCACAAAGCATGAAGTGGAAAATAAAAAGATTTACCAATGACGAGCTGCGTCAAAAATTTGTTGATATATGTACAGAGCAGGCAAAAGTATTAGGACTTACCATCCCTGATCCTGATTTGAAATGGAATGAAGAAAAAATGCATTATGATTTTGGTAAAATAAATTGGGATGAATTCTGGAAAGTTGTAAATGGAGAAGGCCCATGTAATAAGGAAAGAATGGAAGCAAGAATAAAAGCACATGAAGATGGTGCATGGGTACGAGAAGCAGCATTGGCTTATTCAGGAAAGAAAAAACAAGGGCAAACACCTTCTGAGGTATAGGATCAAAACTTTATCATGCAGTTATCGATTATTCAAAAAAAAATATTTGAGATACGGGGGCAAAAAGTAATGCTCGACTTTGATTTAGCCACATTGTATGAAGTTGAAACCAGGGCACTTAAACAAGCGGTTAAAAGAAATATTGAAAGATTTCCTGATGATTTCATGTTTCAACTTGATGCTAAGGAAGCAAATCACCTGGTATCACAATCTGTGATACCATCAAAAAAGTATCTTGGAGGCGCATTGCCTTTTGCATTTACTGAACAGGGAGTCGCAATGTTATCAAGTGTTTTTTGAATAGTCAAAAGGCAATTGAAGTTAATATAATTATCATACGCACTTTTGTTTTAATTCGCCAGCATGCCTTACAATTTAAAGAACTGAATGCTAAACTTCTTTTATTAGAAAAAAAATACAATAACAATTTCAAGGAAATATATCAAGCGTTGAATTTGTTATTAGAGGATAAACAACAACAGAAAGATTTTGCTGATAGAGAAAGAAATCGGATTTAAAAAAGAGCAAAAATAAAAAAATATGTCTCGACAGGAGGGCCCATTGTGGGAAGTATTTATTCGCAGTAAGCAAGGGTTGGATCATAAGCATGTTGGTAGTTTGCATGCCGCCGATGCAAAAATGGCGATTGAAAATGCAAGAGATGTTTATACAAGAAGGATGGAGGGAGTAAGTATCTGGGTTGTGGAATCAGAAAATATTCATGCATCTAATCCTGATGACGCTGCAAGTATGTACGACCCGGCAAATGACAAAGTATATCGTCACCCAACATTCTACAATCTTCCCGACGAACTAAAACACATGTAAATAAGTTAATAGTTAACAAGTTTAAAAGTTCATCGAATTTCAAATCTCCTTAATAAATGCTACAACAAATTAGCAAAATATCAACTAGTCAACTTTTCAACTATAGTCTGCATTTAGCAGACAATTCTTTAATAATGGGGCATCGGTTAAGTGAATGGACTGGGCATGGCCCGATATTAGAACAGGATATTGCCGTGAGTAATATTGCATTGGATCTTATCGGGCAATCACGAAATTTTTATCAGTATGCCGCGCAAATAATTAATTCTCCCAAAGCTCCTTCTTCAAAAGGAGAGGAGGTTGGCGGTGAGGCAACAGAAGATTCTTTGGCTTACCTAAGAGACGCTAAGGAATTTAAAAATATTTTACTGGCAGAACTTCCCAACGGAGATTGGGCAAAAACTATTTTAAGATTATTTTTCTTCAGCACTTACCAATATTATTTATACCAAAAGCTTATTAATTCTTCTGATAAACAATTATCAGCCATTGCAGAAAAATCTTTAAAAGAAGTTACTTATCATTTGAGATGGAGTAGTGAATGGGTTATAAGATTAGGAGATGGAACAGAAGAAAGTTATAAAAGAATTCAAAAGGCTTTGGAAGAATTGTGGAGTTATACAGCTGAGATGTTTTTTGCTACAACTTATGAAATAGAATGCGCCAAAAATAGTATAGGAGTTGATGTAAGTTCAATAGAAATTCACTGGACCAGAAAAATAAATGAGATTTTAAAGGAAGCTACGCTAATTCCTCCCCCACCGGGGGAGGTTAGGAGGGGGCTTGGTAAGGAAGGAAATCATACAGAATATCTACAGGAAATTTTAAATGATATGCAGTATTTGCAAAGAACATATCCAGGTTGTGAATGGTAATCCAAAATCTGTGGCTTATATGAATGTAACTCGAAGAAATAATACGATCTCAGCGGATGAAAAAATTATCTGGCAAATACTTGAAAAAATAACTGATCCTGAAATTCCTGTGATCTCAATCGTTGACCTTGGAATTGTCAGAGGTGTAAAAGTGAATACTAATATTGAAGTTTTTATTACGCCAACTTACAGCGGATGTCCAGCAATGGATATGATTTCTATGAACATCAAAATGGAGTTATTGCAAAATGGGTATACAAATGTAAAGCTCACTCAACAGCTTTCACCGGCATGGACAACTGATTGGATGACTGAGAATGGAAAAGAAAAATTAAAAGAGTATGGTATTGCCCCACCCGTAGGTAAAACTTTTGATAAAAAATATTTAGAAGTAGAATTGAGAGTCGAATGCCCTCAATGCCATTCAAGAAATACAAAACTCTTAAGCCAGTTTGGTTCTACAGCATGCAAAGCTTTATATCAATGCCAGGACTGCAGAGAACCATTTGATTACTTTAAATGTCATTGAAATTTATTTACCTTTAGATAAAAAGATTATGAACTGGCAGGATTATATATCAACCGATCCAAAAATTATGTTTGGAAAGCCATGCATACAAGGTACTCGTATAACGGTGGATTTAATTGTTGAAAAAATTGGGCAGGGGCAAACCATTGAACAAGTTTTAGATTCCTATCCCCACCTTACAAAGCAGCAGGTAAATTCATGTTTGCTGTATGCTGCCGAATCAGTTAGAAAAACCATTGTTTATGCAGAATAAATTCCACCATGGTTTTTATTGCAGATGAAAGCACTGATAATAATATCATTTCTTCTTTAAGAGAAAATAATTTTTCTGTCATAGCCATACAGGAAATCACCGCCGGAATGGGCGATGATTCAATACTAAAAATGTGCAATGAAGCACAACACATTCTTATCACCGAGGATAAAGACTTTGGTGATTTAGTGTATCATTTTCAAATGCCTCATCATGGAATTATTCTTGTGAGGTGCAATGAGTTATCCAACATAGAAAAAGCTAAACGGGTTGTTAGTGTAATTAAAATACATTACAATGATCTGGAAAATAGTTTTGCCGTTATAACTCCTTCTCAAATCCGAATCAGAAAACAATAAAATTTCATGCCGCCTATCCTCTTCGAAATAAAAAACAGCATTGCCTTCATCACCCTAAACCGTCCTGAAAAATTTAATTCTTTCAATCGTGAGATGGCATTGAGTTTACAGGAGCGGTTAAAAGAAGCTGATTCAAATAAAGAAGTAA
>JBPCQG010000409.1:0-7098 GCA_050998315.1 Chitinophagaceae bacterium | reverse complement strand
AATGGATGTAAATATTCCTGCGGTTACAGGCGGGCAGCAACAACGGCTTTCAGAATTAAATGCATTATGGCTTCCTATCAAAAATGAATACATGGATATACAAAAACAGGTTGCTGAATTTAATGCGCTGTGCAGAAGTTTGAACATTGAAAAAATTACTATACCGCAACTTCCTAAATGAAATACATCTTAAAGACCTTTTAATATGGAAAGGAGAAATTTTATAAGAAATAGTTCATTGGCAGGAATAGCAATTGCATCTGCTGGTGTTGCCTCATGCAACAATCCTGTAGATAAAAAAGAAACAGGTGAAATTGAAAAAAAACCTTCGATGGTACCTGGTGATTTTATTTTAAATGAAATAACAATTGATGAGCTGCAGCAAAAAATGCAGAAAGGAGAATATACATCAAGATCTATCACACAATTGTATTTAGACCGCATTGATGCCATTGATAAAAAAGGACCTGCTATAAATTCAGTTATTGAAGTAAACCCTGATGCCCTTGGCATAGCTGATAATATGGATAAAGAAAGAAAAGCAGGAAAAATTCGCGGACCGTTGCATGGTATCCCTGTTTTAATAAAAGATAATATTGATACAGGTGACAGTATGATGACCACAGCAGGTTCACTTGCATTGGAGGGTAATAAGGCAACGAATGATGCATTTATAATTAAGCAATTAAGAGAATCAGGTGCAGTATTGTTAGGCAAAACCAATTTGAGCGAATGGGCTAATTTCCGGTCTACAAGATCATGCAGCGGATGGAGCAGCAGGGGGGGACAAACAAAAAATCCAAACATATTAGATCGTAATCCATGTGGCTCCAGTTCAGGATCTGGTGCCGCTGTTGCAGCCAACCTTTGTGCTGTTGCGATCGGTACTGAAACTGATGGTTCTGTTATTGCACCTTCTTCATTTTGCGGTATCGTTGGTATTAAACCAACAGTGGGTTTATTAAGCCGCAGTGGAATAATTCCCATTTCTAAAACCCAGGATACAGCAGGCCCGATGGCAAGAACCGTAAAGGATGCTGCTATATTATTAGGCGCATTAACGAGTATTGATAATGCAGATGCTGTTACAAATCAAAGCTCCGGAAAATCGCAAAAAGATTATACAGGTTTTCTCACAGCTGATGGTCTAAAAGGAAAAAAAATCGGCATTGAAAAATCTTTTTTAAAAGGACATGAGGGTGTTGTAGCATTATATAAACAGGCAATAGAAATTTTAAAGGTGCAGGGAGCAACAATTATTGAAATTGAGCTTTTAAAAGAAACAGGTAAACTGGGTAGTGATGAATTAACTGTTTTAAAATATGAATTTAAAGATGGTGTTAATAAATATCTTTCCACTGCAAATGCAAAATTAAAATCATTGGCAGATGTTATAGCTTTTAATAAACAAAATGAAGCCAAAGCAATGCCCTGGTTTAAGCAGGAAATTTTAGAAAGCTGCCAGGAGAAGAATGGGCTTGATAGTAAAGAATACACTGATGCACTTGCGAAAACTATTGGCGCACGGAAATTAATTGATGATATGCTGAAGCAAAATCAACTTGATGCTATATGCGGAACAAGCATAGGTTATCCCCCTTGTATTGATCTTGTAAATGGTGATTACGATACAGGATTTTATTTTTGTCCGCCGGCTGCAATGGCAGGATACCCTCACATCACTGTACCGATGGGCACTATTCATGATTTGCCTGTAGGGCTATCTTTTTTTAGTACCGCTTATGATGAGGCTGGTATTTTAAAACTGGCTTACGCTTATGAACAGGCAAGTAAAAAAAGAACAGCTCCGAAATTTAAAAATTCATTAACGTAATAATATTAAAATAAAAAGCACCGCATATGCGATGCCTTTAAAAAAATTATGAAATGATCAGGCTTTCTTTTTAGGAAACTTTCTTGTCTTTTGATCAAGCTCTACAATTTTTCCTTTCTCAATTTTTAGATCATCCATTACAGAGACTGAATCTTTTTTTCCATTATTATCTTCCGATATCTCCTTATACCAAAGGCTCACATATTCTTCATTTTTTACCTTGGATTTTACTGATTCCCAATCACCCATATCTATCTTCATACTTTTATTCATAGCCCGGGAGTTTTTAAACATTGATTTAAGACTATCGTTTGAAACCTTTTCATCAAGTCCATCAAAACGCACTCTTACGCTGTCACCAAAATATTTTACACATTCATCAATATTCCCATTCTCATAAGCCTTTAATGATGTTAAAACATTCAGGGTGTGTTGGCGATCGCCTGTTTCCCAAGTATCTGGATCTTTAATGGTGTACGGATAATTCATAGAATCTTTAATTACAGTCGTTGAATCTTTGGAGTCTGTTTTTTTTGCATCATCCTTACATGAGGCCGCAGCGAAAATTACCATTAATAAAAAAATAACCTTTTTCATAATTAAGTTGTTTTGTTAAATGAATAGAAAATTACGGAGGCGTATTGGGTTAAGCAGAATTCATAAGAAAGGATTTTAAAGCGAGTATTCATCTATAAAATTATAAATATATAGCAATATTTTCATTGGTTATAAACACGTTGAATACAATAATAAAAAAAGCTGCACGTTATTACTAAGTTCTTAAAATTAATAAAATATACCACTCTGGCACAGTTTTCTCCTTACATGTAATAATTAAAAAACTAAAGATTATGAAAAAGATACTACAATGTATTATGGTTGCTTCAATTTTTGCTGCTTGCAACTCTAAAACAGACTTAAATACCAACAAAGACGTGATATTGACTGATACTACAGGAATGTACAAAAGCAATATCATGACTGACACAGGAAGTATAATCGAAACAACTTCATTAGCAAACAAAAATGCAAATACAGCCGTTGCTAACAAACCGGCATCAAATACCAACAGAGCTTCAACATCACCAACAAAAAATAATAGCGGCTCAGGTAACACATCCACTACCTCAAATACCGGTACTTCAACATCCGGACAAACCACTACCACTACAACTACACAGAAAAAGGGATGGAGTAAAGCTGCAAAAAATGCTACGATAGGCGGCGTTAGTGGTGCGGTAGTAGGCGCAGTAGTTAGTAAAAACAAGGTAAAAGGCGCAGTAATAGGCGGGGTAGTTGGAGCTACAGGCGGTTATATTCTTGGCAGATCAAAAGATAAAAAAGAAGGGAGAGTTAAATAATATAACTAAATAATATAACCTTTCATATACTTTGTAAAAGATCCATGCAACCGCATGGATCTTTTTATATAATACCATTGCTGTTTAGAACTTACATTTGCTTTTTCAAAAAATTAAAATATGACAGCAGTAAAAGCTTATGCAGCGCAAAGTGCATCTACACCATTAGCACTATGGAATTTAGAAAGACGTGAACCCAAACCACACGACGTAGAAATTGAAATATTATTTTGCGGTGTTTGTCACAGTGATCTGCACACAGTACGAAGCGAATGGGGCGGAACTATTTATCCATGTGTTCCCGGGCATGAAATTGTTGGTCGTATTACAAGAGTTGGAGATCATGTAAAAAAATATAAAGAAGGTGATCTTGCAGGAGTAGGGTGTCTTGTTGATAGCTGCCGTGAATGTAATAGTTGTAAAGATGGTCTGGAACAATATTGTGAAAATGGAATGGTTGGCACCTACAACGGACAGGAAAAAGATGGAAGTGGAAATACCTACGGTGGATACAGCAAACAGATTGTAGTGCATGAAGATTTTGTTTTGAGAATTTCTGATAAGCAGCCGCTGGAAGGGATTGCTCCGTTACTTTGCGCAGGTATTACAACATATTCTCCATTGAAACATTGGAAGGTTGGCAAAGATGATAAGGTAGGTGTTGTTGGTCTTGGAGGATTGGGGCACATGGGGGTAAAACTTGCTGTATCTTTTGGAGCGGAAGTTACAATGCTCAGTCATTCTCCATCAAAAGAAAAGGATGCAAAAAGCTTAGGCGCCCATAAATTTGTTTTAACCTCCGATAAAGAACAGGTGAAAGCAATATCTAATTATTTTGATTTCATTCTTGATACCGTTTCCGCAGAGCACGATTATAATCTTTATCTCAACCTGCTAAAAACTAATGGCAAGATGGTTTGCGTAGGTGCGCCTCCAACACCTGCACAAATTCCCGCTTTTAATCTTATTATGAAAAGAAGAAGCTTAGCAGGATCATTAATTGGGGGCATACCGGAAACACAGGAGATGCTTAATTATTGTGCAGAGCATAACATTGTAAGTGATGTTGAAGTGATCAGTGTTAAAGATATTAACGAGGCTTATGAGCGCATGTTAAAAGGTGATGTGCGATACCGGTTTGTAATTGATATGGCTACATTGTGAGTTATGAGTTGTGAGTTGCGGGTTCTGGGTTACTTCACAAGGATTATTTTATTAGAAGGTTTCTAATATTTTTTTGCCCTGTCATATTGTTCGGGCCATGATATATCCACATCAAGTTCTCTTGCTGCATGTAATGCAAAATAGGGATCACGTAAAAATTGCCTTGCCAATAAAATTAGATCAGCTTGTTGTTTGGCGAGAATTTCTTCAGCCTGTTGTGCTGTGGTAATTATGCCTACTGCACCGGTAAGTATGCCTGTTTCTTTTTTTATTTTTTCAACAAATGGTACTTGGTATAAAGGACTAACCGTTATATTTTGTGTTGAAATATTGCCACCTGAAGAACAAGCAACAACATCTACACCTTTTTCTTTTAAAATAACCGCCAGCTTTACTGAGTCATTATCTGTCCAACCGCCCTCTACCCAATCTGTTGCGGAAATGCGTACAAATAAAGGATGTTCCTCTGTCAATACTTTTCGTATTGCTTCAACAATTTCGAGCAACAATCTTATTCGATTCTCAAAGCTGCCCCCATATTCATCCGTTCTTATATTACTTAATGGAGATAAAAACTCATTCAGCAAATAACCATGTGCGGCATGTACCTCAATTATTTTAAAACCGGCTTTTATTGATCTATATGCAGCATCGCTAAAATCTTTTATCACTTTTTTGATATCATCTTTACTCATTTCCTTTGGTAATGGATCACTCTTTTTGTAAGGGATTGCACTGGGCGCTAGCGTTTGCCATGCGCCTTCTTCAGAATTAAGTACAGCACTTCCTTTCCATGGGATATGATGGCTTGCTTTTCGCCCGGCATGTGCTAGTTGCATTGCAGGCACTGCACCATGTATTTTAATAAATGAAGTAATACGCTTAAGAAAATCAATGTGATCATCTTTCCATATACCAAGGTCAGATGGCGTTATTCTTCCTTCAGGTGAAACAGCTGTTGCTTCAGTAAAAACAACTGATGCACCGCCTGTTGCCCTGCTTCCTAAATGAACAAGATGCCAATCATTTGCAAAACCATCAATACTGGAATACTGGCACATGGGAGAAACAACGATCCTGTTCTTTAATTCAACATTCCTGATCTTTAATGGTTCGAAAAGTAATGCCATAATTTTTTAATTAAAACCGCAAACTTCCCTTTAATTATTGAATTTGTTATCTCATAATTTTACTGAATGGAAAAAAGACAATTAGGAAATTCAGATATACATGTGTCGCCACTTGCATTTGGCGGAAATGTTTTTGGATGGACGATCGATGAGCCCATCTCTTTTAAATTATTGGATGCTTTTGTTGATGCAGAATTTAATTTAATTGATACTGCAGATAGTTATTCAAGATGGGCTGCAGGTAATAAAGGTGGAGAGTCTGAGACTATCATTGGTAATTGGATAAAGCAAAGAGGTAATCGTGATAAAATAATTATTGCCACTAAGGTTGGAAGTGATATGGGCGAGGGCAAAAATCTAAAAAAGAATTACATATTTAAATCGATAGAAGATTCACTAAAACGATTGCAGACTAACTATATTGATTTATATCAATCACATTATGATGATCTGTCAACACCAGTTGAAGAAACAATGGACGCTTATGCCGAATTAGTGAAGCAAGGAAAAATAAGAGCTATTGGCGCATCTAATTTATCATTTGAGAGATTGAAGCAATCTGTTGAATACAGTGAGAGAAAAGGATTGCCACATTATGAAACGTTGCAGCCACTATATAATTTGTATGATCGCGAGGTTTTTGAAAAAGAATTTCAGCGATATTGTTTAGAAAAAAATATCGGAGTTATAAATTATTATTCATTAGCGAGTGGATTTCTTACAGGCAAGTATCGTTCAGAGGAAGATCTGCCAAAAAGTGCAAGAGGAGGGGGAAATAAAAAATATATGAATGAACGCGGCTTTAAAATTTTACAGGCGGTTGATGAAGTTTCTCAGCGATATAACAGTAAGCCTGCAACAATATCACTTGCATGGCTGATGGCTCAACCAACTATTGCAGCACCGATAGCAAGCGCAACCAATATTGAACAATTAAATGATCTTATTGCTGCAGTAAATTTAAAATTAGATAAAGAGGCAACTGATGTATTGAATACCGCAAGTGTGTATTAAAGAGCATCTAAATAATTTTATCATTGAATTGCGGTTTTGTTGATGATCAATAAAATTTTCCAAGACTAATCATTACATATTTAGGAATTTCAATTACACTTCTTAATAGAGTTCCTCCACCCGAGTTAATATTTAACGTCAAATTCCATAGAAGTTCATACACAGTTTTAACGATCTCAGGTATAAATTTTAATGCTTGGGAAATATAGAGACTCCGATCCGCAACGGACCTCTATAATTTGTTGCCTCTTAATAAATAATAACTAAAACCATTCGCTCATGAAAAGATCTATGCGATCATTTATTTTAAAGTTTGATACCATTATAGGCTGTCAAACCAAAGCAAAAACTTTTTTAACGCTTGCTTTTATATTTTGCCTGGCATTGAATTCAATAGCACAATCCCGCATTATTACAGGGCTAATAACGGATGAAAATGGAACTCCTGTTGAGGGTGCTACTGTTCGTGTTAAGGGTTCAAAATCCGGAACAGCAGCCGACATTAATGGGGCTTATACCATTTCAGTACCAGCTGGTGCAACACTGGTTGTTAGTGGTGTTGGCGTTATTCTAAAAGAAGTTGCTGTCCGTAACC
>JBPCQG010000485.1:0-3843 GCA_050998315.1 Chitinophagaceae bacterium | reverse complement strand
TCTTTTGACAGTATCAAAATTTACGAGAATATAGAAAGGCAAACCTTTGCAAGACACATTCCTATTTTAAAAAGCATTGTCAATAAAAATGGATACCCAACAGGCGACAAGGTCGGTGTTGAAAGTGCATCTCATTTTTTTGTTTTGGTGCAGCACTCTGACATAGACGTAAAGTTTCAGGAAAAAATGTTAGCAGATATAAAAAAGCAGGTTGACAATAAACAATTAATTGGTAAAGAATACGCCTATTTATATGACAGAGTTCAAATTAACTCAGGCAGACCGCAACTATATGGGACACAAGTTGACTATGGCAGCGACGGAAATGCCTTTGCTAAAAATTTAAAGAACAAGGCAGACGTTAATAACAGACGGCGACAGTTAAACATGGAAACTTTAGAAGACTATTTAACTAAGGTGACGGAAATGCACAACAAGATGAACAAGCGAAATTAACTGCCTACAACAAATAAGGCTTCGTCGTGCCTGGAAGGCATACGATGAAGCCGCAGTTGTACGGAACCGCGCGGTAGAGGGGTGATTTTATTATGGGGTTTTCGGCAACAGGTGTATGCTCTTGATAAGCTTGTTGTTATTGCTTAAGATATGCTGGGGGTATAGAAGCTGTCTTAATGTTTCCTGTCGCCATGTGTAGCCATTCTTCTTTGTGATGCAGATGATTTTTTTGGCTGTTTTTTATTAGTCTTTACACTTTGTAGCATAGGGATGCCTGGCCGCTTATAGCAGCTTTTTTAAATGATGGCATATAACAGATCTGCAGCTAATTCAATGCAATGTTCAGGAGGCCCTCTTCTGTTAAACTGTAGTAGCCGATGCATTGTTTCTTCTTTGCAGCAAGGGCACTGTTTTGGATTATACTCTTTTAGCTGAGGTCTTAATTTTATCAATGGTTGTGCTGGTGGCAGTTGCTCTTTTATATTTATTGCTGATTGTTTTTTGCTGGTACTGCTTAGTATTCCATAATGCCTTATCCTTACCAATGCTTTGGGGAGTATATGAAGACTGTAGCGTCTTATAAACTCCAGTCCATCTACTGTCATCTCTTTGTTTACACTGCCATGGCGATAGTCTTTGTAGCCAAAGGTTACAGTCTTATCGTCTGTATGTTTTATACGATGATTGCTGATAGCAATCTTATGTGTGTATCGTCCGAGATATTCTATTACACTTTGCGGGCCTGTAAACGGTCGCTTTGCGTATACTACCCAGCCCGGTTTGTATAATGCATTTACTAATTGCGGTGTTATTGCCTCAGGCTGTAGCTCTTTTAATGCTGCTATATATCTGCCTCTGAATGTTTTGCTCATTGCTTTTACATTGAACAGGTACTTGCCTTTGCTTTTTGCCATCTTCCATTTGCCTGCTTTGGTTAAACCACCACCTGGTACTATACAGTGCAGATGTGGATGAAGTGTAAGAGTTTGCCCCCACGTATGAAGTATGCTTATCATGCCTGTTTGTGCACCAAGCCATTTAGCATCATGGCCAAAACTTTCTATAACACTCCATGCCGTTTTGAACAACAGGTTGTACAATACAGCAGGCTGATGCATGCATAACTGATTAAGCGTATCAGGCAATGTAAATACAACATGGAAGTAAGGTACAGGCAACAGTTCTTCCTGGCGAGCCTGTATCCAGTCTTCGCGTTGTTTACCCTGGCACTTAGGACAATGACGATTACGGCAACTATTATAACTGATACGAAGCAAGCCACAACTACTACAACCATCTACATGTCCTCCAAGTGATGCAGTACGGCAACGCTTTACTGCATCCATTGTACGCAACTGCCACGTATTGAACCTGCCACTGTGTTGTATTGCCGGCCAATGTGTATCTAACACATCGGCAAGGTCATAAGCGGCCTTCATTATTTAGGCTGATTATACAATGTATCTAAAGGGCTAAAGACAACCATTGCTGTTGTACGTGCAAGGTGCAGGTACATCATAGTTGTTTCTATATGTGCATGACCCAACAGTTCTTTAATAGTAAGGATGTTTACCCCCTGCTCTAAAAGGTGCGTGGCATAAGTATGCCGAAGGGTATGCAGCGATACTTCTTTTATGATACCTGCTTTTTTTGCTGCCTGTGCTATTGCCCATTGCGCACCACGCTGAGAGTAAGCATGGCCCTCATTACCTTCAAATAAGTAAGTGCGAGGCTTCTCTGCTGTTATATAATCTTTGATGCCTCTTGCAAGCATAATACCCATAGGCAGTATGCGATCTTTTTTTCCTTTGCCTTGCCTTACATGAATGCTGTTTCGTTCGGTATCTACATCAGCAAGGGTAAGTGTTCTTACTTCAGCACAACGCAGGCCACAACCATAACAAAGGGCAATGAGCAAACGATGTTTAAGCAGATTGCATGCTTTAAGCAAAGCCCTTACTTCAGTTGCATTGAGTACAACAGGCAGTTTATTGCTATGCTGAATAGAGGGAAGGCTGAATTGTTGATAAGGCAATCCACGCAGCTTGCAGGCATAACGCATACCATAAACAGTAAACTTAAAAAACGTAGCAGAAGGCGAACCATTGGCTTTTATAAGATGCAGGTAATCGAGCACCTGTTCGCTGTCTAACTCAGTAGGTAGTTGATTGTAGTGTAAAGCAAGATGAGCAAGCTGGCGGGAGTAATTAGTAAGCGTGCTTCTGCTTTTACCTGATACATTAATAGCACGTTCAAGTTCTTTGTACAATTGATCGAAACCTGTTACTTTGTCAACGGCTTGTTGTACTAATGTTACATAATCTGTGGCAGCAGTACGCAGCCCGGTAGGTAGTTTTGTTGTTTGCATAAAAATTGTTTTAAGTTCATGCAAAACAAAGCCTCTTCTAATCTTAGAGAGGCTTACTGACTACCGAAGGTTTAGTACAACAATGGCTTTAAACAATATGGGCTTTTGAAAAAGTTCTCAACTAACTATCTTTGATTGGCAACAGGAAGAAGGCTAAGCTGTTGTTTTTCAAATACCCATACTGACACAAAGCCGTCAAACGATAGACAAAATTGCCACGTACACATATCCTACAATTGGCTTCATTTGGCGGCGCAAAAGTCCGCTATCAAAATATTCACTATGCCGCCAAATTCCCGCCAATTCATTTTTGTCTATCGGCTCAGGCAAAAACATTTGGAGGTCGTTTCTGTGGCACTTCGTCTATCATGGCATTGCTAAGAAGACTGCACCCAAATTAATTAATTTTCACCATATACTCTAAGACCTACAACTGTTAAATCACCATATTTTTCTTCGTCTTCTTTTGTCCAAACAAATTCTTTTCCTTTTTTCCTTTTTTGAAAATCCCAATCAAAATATTCGCTTACATATACCACAATTGTAACAGGTATTTTTTCTTTTGCTCTTAGGCTGTCTTTCTGTTTTGAGTCAACAAAATTGAAAATGAAATATCCAACACTTGATTGAATATTCTTACTAGGGTTTGCAGTTACTCGTTTTATTTGTGGTTTAATCTCCTTTAGTAAGTCTTTTAAAGGCTTATTTATGAATTGCTTTTCATTTGCTTTTATTTTTTGTGCGTCATTCAATGTTTTCATTAACTGTTGTGAATAACAACTAGAAGTGGCAAGTAGTGCAATGAATATAATTAGAAAATTTAGTCGTTTCATAATCGTATTGCCGCCAACACTCTAATATACATCACTTCTTATATAAAAAGACAATAATTTGAAATGCTTATTCACTCCATACTTTAACCCTCCCTCCTTAACTTTAATCCCTTAATTGCTTGCTGATGAATATATGGAAAAAGCTTGCCGGGAATAAAATCATTCGGAAAATAATATATGCTATTG
>JBPCQG010000360.1:0-8973 GCA_050998315.1 Chitinophagaceae bacterium | reverse complement strand
CTTTGCCAAGAGTGTAAAATTGAGTTGCGTTGTTCGTGTTATCCTGGTGGTACCTGTCCGTACTATTTCCATAAGCACTGGTCAGTTCCCAGCGCCATCCATTTGTGGTTTCACCCTTTGCACCTGCAATGCCCGAAATGTCAGTTGCACGATGCCTATTCCGGGATTGAAAGCCATTAGGGAAAAGTGCCGGATTGATACGAGTAGCGGTTTTTGGAAAAGTGTAACCCTGTTGTGCAATAGATGGGCGGCTATTTACTGCCGCCGTCCAGAATAGTTCCGACTTTTTGCCGATTGCATAGCCACCGTTTAGCAACGCTCCTATCCGGGTTACCTTTGGTGATCTCGCATTGTTTACTTTCGTGCGGTCAAAATTATTTACCCTTACCAATGAATCATCCTCTGCTTTTAATTTCTGCGCTGCGGCAGGTGTTGCGGTAGCAGGAATGTTTTTATAAACAGTGCCTGTGTATGCGCCACTTCTGTAGGTGAAATCGTTGAAACGAAAGTCGGCAGAGAAATTCAGGAACCCTTTGTTATTAAGCGAAAACCCACGATTGATTCCTGCTGTAATATTTTCCCCGTCGCCTTTATAAAACTGCCCTGTTTGCATTTGGACCAATGTTTTACCGGTTGATTTTTTTAATTGAATATTCATGACACCTGCAATAGCATCAGAACCATATTGTGCTGCAGCACCGTCGCGCAGTATTTCAATTTTTTCAACAGCGGTAAATGGAATGGAATTGAGGTCGTTTGGCGCACTGCCGCCGCCTAATTGCCCCCTGGCACCAGTGGCGGTAATAATTCCCATACTATGCCGGCGGGTGCCATTTACAAGTATCAGCAAATGGTCGGGGTTAAGACCGCGCAATGTTGCCGGTTCATTGTTGTGAGGCCGGGATGCATTAAAAGATGGCGCAGAATAATTGAGCATCTGCGTAAGGCTTACCTGCCCCGTTTGCACCAACTGCTGAGATGAAAAGACATCTACCGGCACTGCTGTATTAAGGTTGCTTCGCTGAACAAGCGAACGGGAACCGAGCACAACTACTTCACCCAGATCTCCACCTGGAGTCAGGCTCACCTCAATGGTTTTTGTATTGCCGATTTCCATGGTCAATTCCTGCATTACCTCTTTATAACCTGTGTGCGTAATTACCAGGGTATGATTGCCGGGATTAAGTGACATGGAAAACCTGCCATTATTATCAGTGAGCACAGTTGTCTTTCCCGCCTTAACGGTTGCGGCCTGCAAGGCGCCTTCACTGCCTGTAACCTTGCCGGTAATCGTTCCTTTTTGAGCAAAAGCAAAAGGCAAAAACAATATAAGAGCAAAAGCAAGCATAATGATACGATGATAGAATTCTTTGATGGAGAGGCATCTTACTTCGAGAGGGTTAACTTCTTCCCCTGCATTACCTGTTAAAGGTTTAGCATAGTTGGGTGTTATGTGTTTCATACACGAAATTTTAAAATTATTATTTGGGTTGAAGGACGTCCATTACGGCCTGTTTATACAACCTGCCAATAGGAATATCCGTTGAATTGACTTGTACAGAAAGAGCACTGTAACCTGTAATCTTATCTACTGAGACCATAAAGCTTCGATGAACCCGTAAAAATTTGTGGTCTGATAACAGGTTTGCCATCGCAGATATCGATTGCTTTACAAGAACGTTTTTGCCGGTTGCAAGAAATACTTTTATATAATCTTTCCAGCTTTCGATATAGAGAATATCGTCTACATAAACCTTCTGCATACTCCTGTCTACTTTCAGGTACACAAATGCCTCAGAGTTTGATTTGTTATTATTAGCGGGACTTGCTGTTTCCTGCCCCATCATGCGTTGTACTTTGGTAATGGCTTTTACAAAACGTTCAAACGAAACCGGTTTTACCAGGAAGTCCACTGCATCTAACTCATACCCATCAACTGCATAGTCCCTGTATGCAGTAACAAAAATTACTTTCGGGGGATGAGACAAATTCTTTAAGAAGTCGGTGCCTAATATCTTAGGCATTTTTATATCAAGAAACATCAGGTCAACCGTTTTATTGCCTAACACATCCAAAGCCTCCAAAGCATTTTTACATTGAGCTACTATCTCGAGCCCGTTAATTTGAGAAATATGTGACTCCAAAACTTTTAAAGCCGGCGGTTCATCATCTATTAGTAAACAACGCAGTTTCATAAAACAGCTTTTTCAATTACAGGTTTCAATACATTTGAAATAGCAGGTTGCTCAACCTTATTATTCATTAATTCCAGCAATAAGGAAACTACAAAGAAGTCGCCTTCATCATTTATCTTAAGTTCATATTTACCGGGGTATAAAAAGGCAAGCCGTTTTTTTACATTCTCAACACCAATACCGTGTTGACTAACAGGTACAAACTCGTTCTTGCTGTTCACTACCTTGCATTTCATTAAATTTTGTTTTACTACAAGGTCAAAACTCAACCATGGTTTTTCCAGCTGTTCGGATGTCCCATGCTTAAATGCATTTTCTAAAAATGGCAGTAATAAAAGTGGTGCTATGCATTTATCTTCTACTTCACCTTCAATGCGCCACGATATTTCTATCTTGTTACCATATCGTTCTCTTTCAAGGTCAACATAGTCCTTCATTACTTCAATTTCTTTTTCAAGCAATACCTGTTCTGCTTTACAATCGTACAACATATAACTAAGCAGTGAAGAAAGCTTAAGAATTAATTCCGGTGTTTTGGGTGAGTTTTCAAGCGCAAAAGAATAGATGTTATTTAAGGTGTTGAACAGGAAATGAGGATGAACCTGTGCTTTCAATAATTGCAGTTCAGCGCTTACTTTTTCTTTTTCAGCCTGCAGCCATTCCTGCTGTTTTCTTAGCCAGTGTTTAAATAAAACACATGTGCTCGCAAAACACCATACTGCAATTAAGGTAAAAAAATTACCCTGCTGCCCCGGATTACGATTTATCTTAGTAATTTCCATCAATTCCTGAAACGGAATGGAAATGTAAAGCCGAAAATAATAATTAACATACCAACCGGCGAAGACCCAAAACAGAACTATAACGGCAAACTGCACATACCTGCCTTTTAGCAACAATCGGGGAAGCACCCAGTATATGAACGGATAACAATATAGCATATATACAGGCAGCCAGATAAGTTGAACTAATAAAGCCGACAAAAACGGGTAACTCGACGTCCAGGCCAACGTAATCCATAAGCTTTGAAACACCCAAAGAAGTATATGGCGCCACACCCGGTATCGTGAGGAGAATATGAAATTATTTGGTTGATTAATGTCCATATTTTTTTGGTTGACAAGACAAAATAAGAACATTATTTTGGCTTGTGCCAGAGGGAAAAATGAATATTAGACGAATTACTATTTTTTACGATAAACAGCACTATTTCTCTATTAAAACCATTTAACTGTTTTACCCGCTTTATATCTAAGAATACCTGCGCTAGTCGACTATAAAATATTTAAGTTTTAAGAGTTTCTACCTTGCTTTTTTAACCGCTTTTCTACGTTAATTTTTTATAACCCTTTGTATGTTCATCAAATCAACTTACTTCTTAAGAATTGTATTTGCGACCCTACTTTTTTTCTCTTCAACAACTATTTTTTCTCAAACAATAATTACGGTAACCGATAGCAATCTTCACGGGTGGATGAAGCATGAACTGTATTTGGGCAAAATTTGTTTTGCAAATGGCCCATCAAAACCGCCTTTACATAAAGGCAGCCTTGAATTTAATGCGCCTGTAAATGGTCATGGCCGCCAGGTTAGAATGAGAACTGACGGGTATTTGGGTGTTCTTTTGTCCAGCATTACTCAGTTAAGCTATTCTACGTTTGTTCAGAAGGCTGGTTCGAAACGTGATGTACCTCTGCTTGTATTGTTGGTAGATATTGATGATGATGGAATAGAAGATTACCATTTTTCTTTTGACCCCCGGTTCCAAAATCCGAAGGATACCACCGGCATACCTACAAACTTTGGATGGTATAAGCCAAAGAAAATGAATGATAAAGCGATAAGGTGGCAGTACCCTATACGTCAGAAGGTTTGGCAGACATGGGACGCTTTGCATGGAGGCTGGTTTACCTGGACAACGAGGGAAAAAACATTCGATACCCGTCCTCCTATGTACAGTTTTTCGGCTTTTATCTCTAAGCATCCAAATGCACGTATAGTAAATGATAAGTTTGGTGGAGGCGTTCGTATACAAGCCGGGGGCATACCCATGGCAGATAATTTTATAGGAAATACCGATGCATTCACTATTGGTATAAACGGGAAAACAACGGTTTATGATTTTGAGTTGGGTTTGAATACAGTGCATAAGTGAGCTGAACTATTCAGGTTACTACTCTCTTAAGCACAACAAAGAAAGCAAATAAGACGAACTACCGCTTTTTGCCACCGAACAGCACATTAACCAGGTAAACGCCTTTTGTTTGTTATTGCTGCAGTATTTCTAAGAATTCTGACACTAAGCGATTAACTGAAAAAGAGGCCGGGACAGTTTGTACTTTGGTGTCAGATTTCATTACACAGTTCTCAAATTTTAAAATCATCATCTTAAACCTTTTTATGAAAAAGAATCTTCCTTTAAGCCTTGCGATTTTTACTTTTTTGCCGCTGAAAAAAAACATCCAACCTTTTCCATCGGCAGCAAAAAACCATCGTTGGTTATTTACATTGCTGTTCTTATTCCTGGAGGAAACATTGTTTCTTTCCTGCAAAAAAGAACCTTCCAAAAGCTACTATCACACAATTAATATTATACTTTAAAAATTAAGTTATGAAACAGTTTATAAAATCGTCTGTGTATATTATTGGGTTAGTTATTATATTTCAGGCATGTAAAAAAGATCCGGTGCAGCCAAATCAAATTACACCACCACCACCACCTGTAGTAAATAATGCTCCTATTGCTAAAGCTGGAGATGATCAAACTATTACATTACCTGCCAATACAGTTAATTTAGATGGAAGTAAATCTTCAGACCCCGAAAACAATATTAGGGACTATTCCTGGACAAAAATATCCGGACCAGCATCTTTCAATTTGGCCACTGCTAAGGCAGTACAAACACAGGTAACAAATCTTGTGGAGGGTATATATCAGTTTGAGTTGAAAGTGACAGATGCCGGCGGTCTGTTTTCAATGGATACGGTACAGGTAACTGTAAATTCGGACCTTTCATCTTCTATACAATGGCAGAAGGCTCTCGGTGGTGCACGTGTTGATATTGCTCAATCCATTCAGCCCACGGCGGACGGTGGCTATATTTTAGCCGGAAATACCAATTCACAAGATGGCGATGTAACGGGATACCATCCAGGGCCTAATGGTTGTTATCAAACCTGCTTTAACCAAACAATTTGTGGTTATTACCCTGACGGGTTGGTGGTAAAGCTAAGTAGCACCGGCTCTATTCAATGGCAAAAAGTCCTTGGAGGATCGGCTGCCGATAATTTACTTTCCATACAACCTACTGCAGACGGAGGGTATATTGCGTCCGGTTTAACTTACTCCAACGATGGCGATGTAAGCGGCTTTCATGGAGGCAAGGAAGCAGACGCATGGGTAGTGAAGCTAAGCAGCAGCGGCGCTATCCAATGGCAAAAAGTTTTAGGCGGCAGCACCGGATGTGATTTTGCCAATGCCATTCTATCCACACCCGATGGCGGCTATATTATTGCAGGTCATACTGATTCTCACGACGGCGATGTAACCTCTATCGCTGGTGAACGGGATGTCTGGATAGTAAAGCTAAGCAGCAGCGGGGCTATCCAATGGCAGAAAGCGATAGGCGGTGCTAAAAGTGATTATGCTTATTCCTTTCAGTCAACACCCGATGGCGGCTATGTAGTAGCTGGTTATACTTATTCCAACAATGGCGATGTATCCGGCAATCATGGCGATGCCGATGCCTGGATAGTGAAGCTAAGCAGTAGTGGCGTTATCCAATGGCAGAAATCGCTGGGTGGCAGTAATGAAGAGATTGCCAGATCTATTCAACCCACAACAGATGGAGGCTATATTGTAGCCGGATCTACTAAGTCCAACAACGGCGACGTAAGTGGCAATCATGGCGATGCCGATGCCTGGATAGTAAAGCTAAGCAGCGACGGCGCTATTCAATGGCAGAAAGCGCTGGGTGGCAGTAATGAAGACATTGCCAGGTCTATTCAACCCACGGCGGATGGAGGCTATATGGTAGCCGGATCAGCTGTATCCAACAATGGCGATGTAAGCGGCAATCACGGAGGCCTGGATGCTTGGGTAGTGAAGCTGAGCAACAATGGCACTTTTCAGTGGCAAAAATCATTGGGTGGAACAGCTAATGATTTTGTCAATTCCATTCAACGCACAACCGATGGAGGCTATATTGTTGCCGGACAAGCCATCTCGAATAATGGCGATGTAAGCGGCAATCACGGCGCTACTGATGCCTGGGTGATAAAGCTAAAGCAGTGATGTCGTTTATTGGAATTAAGCTCCTATTATGAAAAAGACAAAATAACGGTTTATGATTTTGAGTTGGGTAATGATACAGTGCGAAATTAAATCGAAGTTGATCGTCTATTTCTACAAGACTAGGGAGTTTAGTAACAAACTTTTCTGACGGTATGCATTCAGTAGGATTTATTAGGCGTGGCAACCTCATTTTTTAAAAATGCATTGTTATGATAACTACAACACAACAACTTAATGTCTTATCGCTGCCCGTATTAAATCTTCACTTTATTGTTATATTCCCCTTAGTCCCTAAGCCTTACTTCATATTTATTCCTAATAAGTCGCCGCCGTAATTATATAAAGGCCATAGCCTTGCTGAATTTAAACAAAAGCAACTACTGTGTCTTTTTATTACTCACTAAGAGTTGGTTTTAAGCGACTATTATAAAAAGGATTACCAGTCGTGTTTCTTACATTGATCTTAATATTTTTAAATCTAAAAGAAAGAAAAATGAAAAATTTATCACACAGCGCTTTGCGTTGTAACAGTGGCTCTTTTGGGGTACATCAATTATTGTACAGTGTTATTCGCCCCGCTGCATTATTTATTTGTCCATTACTTCTTATTGTGTTTTCATCGGGCTGTAAAAAAGAGAATTTAAATACAACGCTAAATGAAATTCAGAACGCAAAAACCCTTGCTATAAAATCCGAAGACATTGCCGCTGATAATTCTGACGGAAATGTTGTAAATGATTACACCGGCCTTTCAAAGGCAACCATATGGGAGTTAAAGCAGGCACGTGCAGCAACTGCAAAGTACCAAAACATAAAAAACGCAATAAAAGATGGTTATGCAGATATTGGAGTTGATGTAGAAGGCATGGGACACCATTACATGAAATCATCAATAGTGGATGGAACATTCAACATAAGGGAGCCGGAGCTACTTGTATATAACAGGAATGAGGATGGAAAACTGGAACTGGTAGCGGTAGAATATGCCGTACCATTCGCCTATGGCGAGCCCGAAGGCTTTAGTGGTACAGGCGATGTATGGGATAACAACGCAGGAGTTCCTCTATGGTTTTTGCATGCATGGGTGTGGCGTTATAACCCTGCCGGGGTTTTTAACCCAACCAACCCACTTGTGCATCTGCGTTAAGACTGGTATAAATGCAAAGTAATTCTAACATAAGCCAGCGTGATACATATGGAGCAGGCGTTATTAGTTTATGATATAGTGACTAATACCTGGTCGTCGGCTCAATTAAAGGAAGTCCGAAGTGTAATGGCTGAAGCTGCAGCCGGCAACCAGGTATTTATTGGCGGGGGCCAGTGAAAGCAATTGGGTCAAATGAATTGGTGTATACCAATCGCGTATGGAAGCTACAGTTTTAAAAATCATTAGAATACAAATGGGCCTTATGACCAGGTGTGGAAGGTGGAGTTTTAAATCTTTATTATGAAACAGATACTAAAATTTACTGTTTGTATTTTACTATTCGTGATAGTAATTTTTATCTCCTGCAAAAAAGAATTATCGTGCGAAGGTTGCAAAGACAAGAACAAGCCACCAATTGCAAATGCAGGCACAGATCAAACGATCACTTTGCCAAAAGATAGTGTTCTTTTAGATGGCAATGCATCAAAAGATGCTGATGGTACTATCACTTCTTATAAATGGCTAAAGATTGCAGGGCCAGTTTCATCAAACATTACTAAACCCGACTCATCAAAAACGCCAGTAAAAACTTTGGTGGCAGGTGTTTACAAATTTGAATTAACAGTTACAGATAATGGTGGGCTTTCGGCAAAAGATACATTACAGGTTATGGTAGATGCTCCGGGAAACCAACCACCCGTTGCGTGTGCCGGTGCTGATCAAACGATCATTTTGCCTACGAACTCTGTAAACCTTGACGGCACTTGCTCTGCTGATCCTGATAATAATATTATAAGCTATTCATGGACAATTTCGGGGCTTTCCGCTAATCTTACAAATGCAAATGCTGTACAAACACAGGTTACAGATTTGGTGCAAGGGGTGTATCAATTTGAATTGAAAGTAACGGATGCCGGTGGTCTGTTTTCAAAAGATACCGTAATGGCTACTGTAAATGCTTTACCGCCGCCGGTTACTTCCTGTGACAATAGCACACGCCAGCAGGTTACTGCGCAACTTATACCCATTCGCACACTTTCAAAAGCAAGAGCTGGAATGGCTGTGGCATCGGCTGGCAATAAGATTGTCTTTGCTGGCGGACAATCCAATGGCTGCACTGGTAGCTGGTGTGAAGACTGGGGATCGTCGAGGGTAGATATTTATGATGTTTCCACTAATAGCTGGTCAATCGCTGAATTAAGTGCACATCGTTATGGTATTGCGGCCATTGCGGTTGGTAATAAAATATTTTTTGCAGGAGGGGAAGCTGGTGATGGAGCTAATAATTTTTTATATTCTAATGTAGATATTTATGATGTTTCCACTAATACCTGGTC
>JBPCQG010000258.1:0-4974 GCA_050998315.1 Chitinophagaceae bacterium | reverse complement strand
AGCAATTCAATTTTGAAAAAGTTAACAATGCATTGGAGCAATTAATACGTTAAATTGCCGCCTCAAATTTATTGCCCATAATGGCTGAAACAAATAAAAAACGGATTGCAATTTTCGGTTCTACAGGTTCCATCGGTACGCAGGCTTTGCAGGTTATTGAAGCCAATTCTGAAAAATTTGAAGCAGAAATTCTTACCGCCCAAAATAATGATGCTTTATTAATTGAACAGGCATTAAAGTTTCGCCCTAATGCTGTGGTTATTGGTGATGAAAAAAAGTATGAGGCAGTAAAAAATGCTCTCGGTTCTACAGATATAAAAGTTTTTGCAGGCGAAAATGCACTTGAAGAGGTTGCTGATTTTGATACCTATGATATGATGTTGGCGGGCATTGTTGGTTTTGCCGGTTTAAAGCCAACTTTAAAAGCGGTAGAAAATGGTAAAGCAATTGCTCTTGCAAATAAAGAAACGCTGGTAGTTGCAGGTGATATTGTAATGCAAAAAGCGCTTGAAAATCGTGTGCCTGTAATTCCGGTAGACAGTGAACATTCTGCAGTATTTCAATGTCTTGTTGGGGAAACAAGAAATAAAATTGAGAAGATAATTTTAACTGCAAGTGGCGGACCTTTTTTGGGTAAAAAACCAAACTTTTTGGTAAATGTAAAAAGAGATCATGCACTCCAGCATCCAAACTGGAAGATGGGCGCTAAGATTACAATTGACTCTGCAACCCTAATGAATAAAGGACTTGAGATGATAGAAGCCCGTTGGCTTTTTAATCTAAAGCCTGAGCAGATACAGGTTGTAATTCATCCGCAAAGTATTATTCACAGCATGGTGCAATTTGAAGACGGGAGCGTGAAGGCGCAAATGGGTTTGCCCGATATGAAGCTTCCCATTCAGTATGCTTTTACTTTTCCGCAACGCATTTACAGCGAGTCGCCGCGTATGGAATTTAAAAAACTTAATGTGCTAAACTTTGAAGACCCTGATGTAAAAACGTTTCGCAATCTTACCCTTGCCACTGAAGCTTTATTTAAGGGTGGTAATCTCCCTTGCGTTTTAAATGCTGCAAACGAAATTGCCGTATGGGCTTTTTTACACAATCGCATCGGGTTTCTTGACATAACTGCCGTTGTTGAGCAAACTATGCAGCAGGTAGCATTTATAGAAAAGCCAAATCTTGAAGAATATTTTGAAAGCGACGGTGAGGCTCGTAATTTCGCGGCTTCTTTAATTAAAATTTAATACTATGTAAATAAGATTTGGTTACGAGCATTTGTTTTCCATAGCATCATCGTTGTGTCACTCACTTGTACCGCATACCTATAAGCAACTAAAATTATAACATCATCGTACATGATACATCGTACATGTTACATCGTACATTAAAATAATTATCTAACAATTAAAAACAGTAGGCCCATTTAGGGGTTTGGGGCATGACAACATTAGCAATTAATTGGTCGCAGGTAGGGTTACAGGCAGGCTATTTACTTTTTTCGCTTTCAATCCTTGTGATACTTCACGAATTTGGGCATTATATAACCGCAAAATGGTTCAAGTGCAGAGTAGAAAAATTCTACCTTTTTTTTGATCCATGGTTCTCCCTTTTTAAAAAGAAAATTGGTGAAACTGAATATGGAGTAGGATGGTTACCCTTAGGAGGTTACGTAAAAATATCCGGTATGGTGGACGAGAGTATGGATAAAGAGCAAATGAAACAGCCGCCACAACCATGGGAATTTCGCAGTAAGCCTGCATGGCAACGATTAATAATAATGCTTGCCGGTGTAATTATGAATGTATTGCTTGCATTTTTTATTTATGCCATGATATTATTTACATGGGGTGAAAGAAAGTTACCCATTACCAGTACTCCAAACGGAATTTGGGTAACGGATAGCATAATGTTCGACCTGGGATTAAAGAACGGCGATAAAATAATTGCAGTAAATGATGATTCTATAAAATACTTTAATGACATTCCTGCCAAAATATTATTAGGTAAAAAAATTTTATTGGAGAGAAATGGCAAAAAAGTAAATCTTGATGTCCCTGTTAATCTTATAGAGCAATTAGTTGAGAAAAAAGGAAAACGTAACGATCTTATCCTTCCAAGAGTGCCATTGATAATAGGAGGTTTTGATGATAAGGATACCTCACATGCAAAGAAAGCGGGTTTAAGAGAATTTGATAGAATTGTTGCTGTGGATTCCACCACAGTTGGTTTTTTTGATGAGATGTCACCACTTCTAAGCAAGAAAAAAAATGATTCGGTCTCTGTTTCTTTTATAAGAAATATGCAGCCAATGCAAACAAAAGCATTGGTGGATAGAAATGGAAAAATTGGATTTGCAATTTTAAATGAAGATCAATTTGATAGTATTGGCATATTACAACATGAAAATAGAAAGTATGGGTTTTTTGAATCCTTTCCTGCCGGGGTAAAAAAAGCAGGGGAAAAATTAGATTTTTATATTCAGCAATTTAAATTGATTTTAAATCCTAAAACCGGTGCCTATAAGGGGCTTGGTGGTTTTAAGGCAATGGCATCCATCTTTCCTAAAAATGAATGGAACTGGGAAGTATTCTGGAACATTACAGCATTTTTTTCTATTGTTCTTGCCTTTATGAATATATTACCCATCCCGGCATTAGATGGCGGACATGTTCTATTTACATTAATTGAAATGATTTCAGGTCGCAAACCCAGTGATAAATTTTTAGAGTATGCACAAATTGCAGGCATGGTACTTTTATTTGCCTTGCTCATTTTCGCAAACGGCAACGACTGGTTTGGATGGGGGAGAGGACATTAAATATGTCTGATGTTAGATGTTTGAAGTGCGATATATGAATTCTATACAGCGCTGATTGGTCTTTTGTATTTTTGGAAAAAATATTTTCTACCTCGTACACCGCACTTCACACATCGTACATGATAACTACAATTCAATCCCGATTTTTTTCATTAAGATAGATGCATTGAGGCTTGTACAAACTCCCGGATTGAGTCGGTAATCAAAAAACAATTCATCATTACTTACCTGAACATCAAAATGATAATTGATAATATTTTTTGGGTAATCATCTTTTAATTTTGCCAGGTCAAGATCATGTGTTGCAATAACTGCTACAGCATTGTGTTTTATCAATTGCTTAATTAATGCTACAGAACCGGTATGCCTGTCAAGTGAATTGGTTCCTCTTAATATTTCATCCAGAAGTATGAAAACTTTTTCTCCATTATTTACTTTTTCAATAATGATCTTTAATTTTTTTAATTCAGCATAAAAAGTGGAAGTACTTTCTGCCAGGTTATCTGTAATACGCATACTGCTTAACACCTGCACATGCGATACTTTAAAAGTTTTTGCACAAACAGCGGCACCTGCCATTGCTAATACAACATTCACTCCTATGCTGCGCAGGTAAGTGCTTTTACCTGCCATGTTAGACCCTGTTACAAGCATAAGTTCTCCGGCATTTTGTATATCAATATTATTATTTACACGTTTGTTTTTTAATATCAGGGGATGACCGATTTCTTTACCCTCTATGAAAAAATATTTGGGCAAAATTGATGGAAATATCCAATCCGGTTCATTAAAATAAAGTGTTGCAAAACTGTTCAATGCTTCAAAATGCCCTAATGCTTCAAACCAAATATTAATGTTTTTTTGATGACCGGATTTCCATTTTTCAAGATCAAGTATCTGTTGTAAATTCCAGAGTAACAAAATATTTAATGGCGCAGATAACATTAGGTTATATCTAAGGTCTAGTTTGTCCAATATCTTTTTAAGATGCTTTATTTCCTGGGATGCTTTTATATCCTGTTGAAGAAAATTCATTTGTAATTCCTGTAGTAAAGTATTTTTAAATTTACCTGTTTCAATGTGCATAATACTTACAGAAAGCACATCAAGTTCATCAGCTATTTTTGACAATTTTTCATGAATGGGCGATACGATCTTATTGATTTGATAAGCTATGATTGCAAATACTAATAAAAAAAAATATAATAAACCTGAACCAACGATATTGAAACTGTAAAGCACAGCAACACTCAAAATAATACATGGTAATAAATAACGCAACCATTTCCATAATTTATACTTTGTAAACACGGGAACTTCCTGCATCCAGTTTTCCAGGCGATGTTTAGTGCTAAATAAAATTTGTTTTTCTCCTCCTAATGCCTGTAAGTTTTGTCGCCATTGTGGTTCCCCTGATAATTCTTCTATTGCCAATTGTCTTTTTATGATGAGATCCGGAGGGGCAGGGTATTGTAAATATTCTGCTACGCAATTGCTTCCCATTTCAGAAGTAGAGCGGTTTAAATATTGAAATAAAGAAGCTCTTCCAAAAATGTCCAGGTCATTTGCATACAAATGTTCTTTGGGAATATATTGGTTGCCATTATCAAAATCATAATAATCTCCCACGAGATATTTTAGCTCATTCTTATTAATATTTATTAAAAGCTTTGTGTACTTTATTGCACCTTTATTTTCAAGATCAGCGTGAATTAATCTTACAAAAATTGCAAGCAATACAACACAAACTATTAATATATACAATATTCCTATGGACCATAGGATATAAACTACAATTATTATAGCTGCAATAGTACCAAACCGCAACCAGCCGAAATACGATTTTTGTTTTTGTAATTTTCCCAGATCGGTTTCTAAATTTTGAATTTGTTGGTTGTAAAAATCTACAGGTTCCATTAAACTAATTGTATTAAAAATTCAGTAAAACTAATACAAGTAATGGTTAAGAAACCATGGTTTAATTTTGTAATTTTGCTTGATTAAATGTCAATTGACATTAATGCGGGGCTGACCGGTTTTGACAGCATAGTTCTTTGTAAGTGTAAGCATGTAGTGCGTTGCGTAGTCAGCACTTAAATCTTAATACGAAAACTTTAAATGGCAATACTCAGTATGCCATGGCTGCCTAATTA
>JBPCQG010000227.1:0-34628 GCA_050998315.1 Chitinophagaceae bacterium | reverse complement strand
CTTATATTGTTGCTTTTATTTTTTTCATGACAGGTTGCACTCCTGATTTTAGTTTGAACACTACCAAAATATTAAGCGATTATCCATCCGGTTCAGGATTAGCATTTTTAATGAATCGCATTTATTTAATTGGCGATGATGTAAGTTATTTGCTGATGGTGGACACAGCCTTTAATGTTACTGACAGCATCAAACTCTTTGAATCGCGTGAAACAAAAATTTCCAAAGAATTAAAACAGGACCTGGAAGCAGCAGCTGTAGTATTTATCAAAAGATCGCCAAAAATTTTATTGGTGGGGTCGGGATCGTTATCGCCTTATCGTAATAGCGGATGGCTAATAGATCCATCTACAAAACAAAAAATTGAGATAGACCTAAAGCCATTTTACAATCGTCTTAAATCAGGAGGGATCGATGCAATAAATATTGAAGGTATCACTGCAATATCTGCAGGCATGGTATTGGCAAATCGCGGTAATAAATCATTTGCAGCAAACTATTTAATATTTACAGCTAACGAATTTTGGAATAACCCGGATAGTTCACAAATTAAAATATGTAAGGTGGGGACAAATACAGATACAACATCTTTTACCGGTGTTTCCGGTTTGGAATATTCAAAGTTATCAGATAAGTTGTTGCTTACGGTTAGTACAGAAAATACGAATAACGCAATACAAGACGGAACTATAGGTAAGAGTTATTTGTGGATCATCAATAATATTTCAGTTAAAAAAAATATGATTGCTATTAATCCGAATACGATAATTGATCTTGAAGCACTGGATGAAAGGTTTAAGGGTCATAAAATAGAATCGGTATGTATCATTTCTGAAAATAAAAAACAAATGCAACTGGTATTGGTAGCTGATGATGATAAAGGAACTTCCGATTTATTTAAGATCACTTTGAAAAAATAAACCCAATTATTTTATCATTTTCTCAATAATTACTTTTTATCATTATTCTTACTAAACCCCTTCCCATGATATTAAACATCTCGAGAAAAATAATATTCATTAGCCTGTTTTTCTACCTGCATTCTCAGGTATATGCATGGGGTGTATTAGGACACCGCATTGTTGGGCAGATAGCAGAAAGTTATCTTACACCTGGTGCAAAAAAAGAAGTAATAAAAATATTAGGAACAGAGTCTATAGCAATGGCGAGTAACTGGGCTGATTTCATAAGGTCTGATACTTCTTTTAATTATCTCTCCCCATGGCATTATTTAAATATAAAAGGCGGTTTAAGTTTAAATGAATTTCAAACATTTCTTAAAAATGACACTGCAGTGAATGCATATACAAAGATAAATTTCCTGGTAAAGCAGCTAAAAGATAAGCCTCTTTCAAAAGAAATAAAATCATTCTATTTAAAACTTCTGATACATATCGTTGGTGATATTCACCAGCCATTACATGTCGGACGGCCTGATGATAGGGGAGGTAACAGGATAAATGTATTATGGTTTAATGTACCGTATAATCTTCATCAAATATGGGATGAGCATCTTATTAATTTTCAACAACTGAGTTATACTGAGTATGCTGATGCTATTAATCATACTACTATAGTGCAGAGAATGCAATGGCAAAAGCAACCTTTAAGAGAATGGATATGGGGATCATATCAAATTGCAGAAAAAATATATGGTGATGTAAAACAGTCTGAAGAAAAATTAGGTTACTTCTATAATTTTAAATTTATAAATTCTCTTAATATGCAATTATTAAAAGGTGGCGTTCACTTAGCAGGATTATTAAATGAAATATTTGCACTTAAAATAAAATAGTAGGGAAGTGTGGAGTGATTAATATTCTAAAGCGTACTATTCAATATCACTTTTACAAAATGCTCTTTCCCATCATTGATAAGCGAAATGACATTGTTTGATTGTACTTCTTCATCAACAAATACTTCAGTTGTTGTTTGGTTTTTATTTTGTAACACGATTATATTATAGAGAGTATCCATATATTGATATTTTATTTTGAAAGATTCCCATGATACAGGCACGCAAGGTTCAAAATGTAAAATGTCTCCTTTGCGTTTTAATCCCAAAAAAGATCCTATAATGAGCTGGTACATCCATCCGGAGGAACCTGTGTACCATGTCCAGCCACCACGGCCAAGGTGTAATGGATCAGCATAAATATCGGCAGCCATTACATAAGGTTCCACTTTATATTTTGAAATTGTATCAGCGTTATCTCCATGGTTTATAGGATTTATCATTTGTAACAACTCCCAGGTTTTTTCTTTATCCTTTAATGAAGCAAATGCCATTATTAACCAAATAGCTGCATGTGTATATTGACCGCCATTTTCCCGGATACCGGGCACATACCCTTTAATATAACCAGGGTTTAAATCAGATTTATCAAAAGGGGGGTCAAACAACTGGATGAAACCTGCCTCTTTACGAACGAGGAATTTCCAGGCAGCATTCATAGCCATTTGTGATCGTTCTATTTCACCTGCTTTTGAAAGTACAGACCAGCTTTGTACGATTGAATCAATTTTACATTCTTCATTAGTTGATGAACCAAGTGGTGTACCATCATCAAAATAAGCACGGCGATACCATTGCCCATCCCAGGCATTTTTTTCAATATTGATTTTTAATTTTTTTGCCTGTTGCTTACACTTCTCTAAAAAATTTGCATCCTCTTTCATCTCGGCAATTTCTGGAAACCTCATTAAAATATCATATAAGAAAAATGCGAGCCATACACTTTCACCTTTACCATGCTCACCAACTTTATCCATTCCATCATTCCAGTCTCCGGAGCCAATAAAAGGTAATCCATGCTCTCCGAATTTTAACGCATTCTCAATTGATCTTTTGCAATGATCATATAAGCTTGCCGATATATGAGAGCGGATAGGTAAATCGTAATAAGTTTCTTCTCCTGCATTTAATATGCGGCCTTCTAAAAAATAAACAGGCTCTTCTAAAATACCTTTATCGCCTGTGTGTAAAACATATCTTAATGTAACAAATGGCAACCAGAGATAATCATCAGAACATGTAGTGCGTACACCTCTTCCTGTTGGAGGATGCCACCAATGTTGAACATCTCCTTCTTTAAATTGCCGGGAAGCATGCAGCAATATCTGGCTGCGAACAATTGATGGCTTTGAATACATTAACGATAAAACATCCTGCAACTGATCCCTGAAACCAAATGCGCCACCGGATTGATAGAAGCCACTACGTGCCCAAATGCGACAAGCCAATGCCTGGTAATTGAGCCAACCGTTTGAAATAATATTTAATGCTGCATCAGGTGTTTCTATTTGTAAAACCCCCAATGTTTTTTGCCAGTATTTTTTTACTTTATCCAGTGCATCGTATGCCACGGAAGCGCCTTTAAAAGCGTTAATGATGTTAGCTATATCATTATGACCGTTTACTGCACCAAGACGAAAAATAATTTGATGCTCTTCATTATCCTCAAAATCAAATACAACCTGTATGGCAGCACATGGATCAAGAGCTGCACCGGCCTTACCGGAAAGCTTTGCTTTGCTCATTGCTTCCGGATTTCGAAGTGAACCGTTGCGACCGACAAATTCTGTACGGTCTGCCGTGAAGCTTTTTGTTCGCTCATCAACATCAAAAAAAACAACCCTGTTTTCAAATTCTGTATTATAAGGATTTCTTGCTAATATTGCGCCTGTACCTGCATCTAACTCTGTAATTATATGCATTTGAGTTTTTGACCTCATATCGCCTAATACCCATTCCATATAACCTGTTGCGGAAAGCCTGCGTTGCCTGCCGGATCGATTATGCAATTTTAAAATAAGGAATTTCACAGATGCTTCCAGATCAACAAATACTAACAATTCTGAATAAATATTATCCTCATTGTGTTGAAAAACACAGTATCCAAATCCATGTTTTGTGATATACGAAGATGTGCTACGGCCGGGCAATGGTGTAGGCGACCACCACCTTCCGCTTTCCTCATCTCTTATATAAAATACCTCACCGGCCAAATCACTCACCGGATCATTGTTCCAGGGAGTTAGTCTAAATTCATGTGCATTTTCGAGCCATGTGTACGACTGCCCGCTTTCTGAAATTATAGTTCCGAAATTTTGATTTGCTAATACATTGATCCATGGCGCAGGTGTAGTTTGTCCTGTAGTTGTTGTAATAATATATTCTTTTCCATCCTGGGAAAAGCCACCCATGCCATTGAAAAATTGCAACTCTTCAGAGAGCTTAATGGATGTTGCTACAGATGGATAGAATTTACTCGGAGAAAAATTAGGAATGATGCTTTTGGCGTTGCTGCGTTTATTTGCCTGTTCTTCCAAACTACCCAACTTGTCAGAAATTACAATGCGTGCCACTGTTTGAAATAGTATGCGGTCTTCATTTGATATCTGGTCTGCAGATCTGAAAAAAATTCCACCAGGTTTTTCTTTAACATCTGTACCAAGCGCTGGTGCAATAAGGCTTTGTATTTCATTTTGCAATACCTGCCTGTAACCTCCATGATCCTCATTCCAGATCACCAGGTCAACCATTAAACCTTTTAACCGCCAGTAATCATGTGCCTTTATTAATTGTTTTACAAGATCAATATTGGCAGAATCTTCAATTTGTAAAAGAACAATAGGCAAATCTCCCGAGATAGAATAACTCCATAAAGCTGATTGCCCGCGGTAATTTTTTATGATGATATTTTGATCAGTACGCAATGAAGGATTTGTAAATATCACCGAACCCGCAAGTTTTGAATATAATTGTGCATCTGCTTCCCCGGCATTTATCTGCCTTAACACAACCTGGCTATGTGTCCACGAAAGTTCAAGAGCCCGTTTTCTTAAGTACCTGTCCTGAAATTTTTCTACCAATGCGTTACAAATTTCCTTCGTATCTGCAATTCCAATCAGCATATCAATGGTTGCAGATTCCTGTGGATCAATTGCTATTTTATATTGAATGGAGATAACAGGATCAAGAACAGAACCCTGTGTTCCTGAAAGCCCATCCGTATTATCTAAAAATGCAGGCTGATGAATAGTATTGCCGCGACCAATAAATTTACTTCTGTCTGTTTCATAAGAAACATATTGTATTTCTGCATGATGCACTTTCATTAAATGAAACATGGAGGGATTATGTTCATTCACAGAACGGGGTCGTCTTGTGCAAATAATTGCATTGCGTTCAGCAATGATTTCTGTTTGAACAAAAAGATTACTGAAAGCAGGATGTGCAACATCAGCATTGTAAGGTGCAAGAACTACTTCTGAATAACTGGTAATTTCAAGATATCTTTTCTTTTTTGACCGATTGGTAATATGTACTCTTCTCAATTCAACATCGTCCTCCGGAGACACTACAATCTCTGTATGTGTTTCAAGTGAGAAATCACGGCGGCGAAATTCCGCTCGTCCTTGTGAAAAAACTGCTTCATAATTATCTCCTTGCTTAAGTGAAGGCTGGTATGCCGACGACCAAAAAAGGTTATTATCCTGCTCTATGTCTTTTATAAAACAAAAAGTTCCCCAGTTATCACAGGTACTGTCTTCACGCCAACGGGTAATCGCAATATCTTTCCACCGGCTATAGCCTCCGCCCGCATTCGTAACCATTACATTGTACCTTCCATTGGATAATAACTGCACTTCGGGTAAAGGAGTATCCGGTGTATTAATAACCCGCATAGGTATCTCAACATTTTCAGCTATAATGCTGCTATCAGAAATATGCATGACCGGGGAATAGAATGTTGATACCCTTGGAATACGTTCCTGCAACAGCAATAGAGTTGACTGAAACTGCACTTCAGCCTCAAAACGTTTTTGCATAGGCTGGCTTAATAACAAATAAGAAATTGACAGGAAACTCATGCCCTGGTGGTGCGCCATAAAAGAACGTATAACAGTATTTAATTGCCCTCTTGGCAAACGGGATGAGGTATAATCAATCGCTTCATAAAAACCAAATTCTCCTTCAAAACCATCTGATGCTAATTGCTCAAGATTTTTACAAGCTTCATCGGGCGCTACCATCAATGCCATAACAGTGGAATAAGGGGAAATCACCAGGTCTTCTCCCAGACCACGTTTAAGGCCTAAACCCGGAACCCCGAATGCGAGATATTGATAATTAAGATTAGCATCTACAGCATTATAACCTGATTCAGAAATCCCCCAGGGCACACCGCGTTTGTTGGCATACTCAATTTGCTTTTGGACAACCGCGTTGTAGGTTTGTCCCAACAAAGTATTTTCATAGTTTGGCATCACGAGCATCGGCATCAGGTATTCAAACATAGAGCCGCTCCATGAAAGAAGGATTGGCATTGAGCCTGTATTAATAAGTTCACGACCTAACGCAAACCAGCTTTCCTGTGGTAATTTTCCTTGTGCTATAGCAGTAAATGTGGTGAGCCTCGCCTCCGAAGCTAACAGATCATAGAAGCTATTATCTCTTCTTTGTTCATCAACATTATAACCAATCGCAAGCAGGTGTTGCGGCGTGTCATATAAAAAATCGTAATCAATATTTGAAAGTTCCATTGACTGGCGGGCAAGTCCTTCCAGTATCAATATTCTTTCTTTTGCCCTGCGTGTACCATTTGTGATGTTTACCGAAAATTCATTTATCCATTCTCTCTCTCTTTCAGTATTATCTTCTGCATATAGCTCTTTAATTTTGGACGATAATTCCATTTCTATTGTAGCTAATTGAGATAGGGTTGGAATCTGAGAAATGCCTGCAGCAACATCATTTAATTTTGAAGAAGATGATGGAAGCAGTAGCCAAGGTGCAAGTGTTACAAGGTCATTTCGTAAATAATTTATTTGTTGTCCAAGTTTTTCAACCCATAAAAAAGTTTCATTATTCTGTTTTTCACTTAAAGCAAAACTGGCAGTAATTTGCTGATAGGGTTTATCCAGGCTTTTTATGCAGATAATGATTTCTGATAAAGTAGAAGGTGGGTCAAGTCGAATACCATCCAGTTCCTTTTTAAATTGTTCAACTACAAATCTCTTTTCTTTTTTCTCTAAAATAATTTCTACGCTATCCATCAAACCATCAAATGCTTTTACTGAAAATATTTTATCATTTATAATAGAAAGAAGGCCTTGCTTCAATACCATTAAATGCGCTGCAAGGTTTCCACTATCTACAGTTGAAATGTATCGTGGCGTTAAGGGTGCAAGAGTAATTGTATCATACCAATTATATAAATGCCCTCTGTATTTTTCCAGTTTTTGAACTGTATTTATAGTATTGGCTGTACGTTCAATTAATTTTTCTGCCGGGAGGTAACCAAAATCATACGCAGTTAAATTTGATAATAGCGCAAGGCCGATGTTAGTAGGCGACGTACGGTGTGCAATCTTGGGATCGGGATGTTCCTGGTAATTATCCGGTGGCAACCAGTTATCTTCCTGAGTAACAAAATTTTCGAAAAAAGACCATATTTTTCTTGATAATTTTCGAAGAAAAACAGTTTGCTTCTTTGTAACAAACACTTCAAGTTTTGATAGTGAAAGGCTTACCCACCAGGCTATTGCAGGCGCAATCATCCACAGCGTCAATACAGGAATTTCTATTAACAACGCCAAAGAAGAATAATACATTAAATAAGCAAGCACACTTATACCTAACACAGGCTCAAACCACATTGCGTGGTATGTTGCCAATATACTTTTTGGATTGTTTGAAGATAAATTACGGGAAGGTTGCCATTCAAGAAATTTTTTGCGTGAAATAAATAAACGCCAGTTAGTACGGACAATAGCATCAAAATTTATAAAGGCATTATAGGGAAGAAATATAAGATAAAGGGCATGCTGTATTAAGTTATTAAACGCGGAGCGGATAGAATATAAAATATGCTGCCACAAGATGATTTCTTTTGGCTTTTTGTACATATCCCAAATAAGCGTAATTAGTGAGGGCATTGTGATTATACCAATAACGCTTAAGGTCCAAAATTCAGCCGAAGGAGAAATTATCCATCCAAATAAAAGAAGTAATGCGAGAGATATGGGGACAAAACTTCGCCGGAGATTATCAAATAATTTCCAGACAGATAGTGGTGATAATGTGTTTTTTCTATATTTTTTATCCGGACTAGGAACAAAAGGCAACAGCCATCGGCCTATCTGCCAATCGCCTCTAACCCATCGGTGGTGGCGTTGCATATCAGCGATGTAACCGGAAGGGTATTCTTCGTAAAGTTGTACATCACTGATCAAACCGCACCTGGCAAAATTTCCTTCTAACAGATCATGGCTTAAAATACGATTATCAGGGAACCGGTTATGTAAGGTTTGTTCAAATGCATCAATATCATATATACCTTTTCCTATAAATGAAGCATTCTGAAATAAATCATGATAGACATCAGAAACAGCATTTGTGTAAGGATCAATTCCTGCTTCATTTCCATGTATCTTTTTGTATATCGAGCTGTTAGCACCTGGTAAACTATTTGATATTCTTGGCTGAAGAATAGTGTATCCATCGGTAACCCGTTGCTTTTGCTCATTATAATATGCCTGGTTTAAAGGATGTGCAAGCGTACCTATCATTTTATATGCAGCCTCCCTTGGCAATTCTGTATCCGTATCAAGGGTGATAATATATTTTATTTCAGGGAATAATGATTCATCAGCAACTATCAATGAAAAACTTTTGTTGTCTTTGTCTCTTAATAGTGCATTAAGCGCTCCAAGCTTTCCACGTTTGCGCTCGTACCCCATCCATTTTTTTTCTTTCGCATTCCATTTACGTGGACGGTGAAAAAGAAAGAATGTGTCATTTGTTATCCTGTTGTATTTTTTGTTTAATTCAATGATTTTATTTTTTGCTGATTGCAAAAGATGTTCATCTTCCGGAAGCATTTCTTTAACAGCGTCTTTAAAATCTGTAACTAAAGCATAGTGAAGACTGACATCCCTGTTTGCTAAAAAACGCACTTCAAGAGCTTCTAATAAATCATCTGTTTCTTTAGTATCTGTTAGCATTGTAGGCACTGCAACTAAAGTGCGGTATTGCCGTGGAATACCTTTAGAAAAATCCATTCTGGGCAGTATGTGTGGTGAGGCTAACAGCGTAACCAACCAATTGATCAATGTTAAAGCAAGCTGGCTTGTGCTTATAACACATAGTACTGCCAGCACAAATAGTTTCCAGCCAAAAAGTCCATCGTAGTATGCTTTACTTATTAACCACCAGGTTAAAAAAGAAGTTATCAATGCAATAGCAGTTGTATATAATAGTAGAGAGATTTTATTCAATGAGTTTTTCCAAATCTTCCATGTTGGTAAACGGGTCTTTGTAGCTTTCTCCAACCTGGATAATCCTTTGCCTATTAAATAATAACCAACATGAGATGTGCGAAGGTTTTGATTCCCGGTATTCTCTTTCGCAAAAGAAATGGCCATGCCCGCTATCGTCTCTTCTTCATATTCGCTGTTCTTTGCAATTCTCTCTATTACATGTCGATAATTGTCACGTGTATAAAAATCCATTTTTTGGTACAAACCATTAATATCTTCCCTTAGAGTTTTTTCAACAACACTTAATTCTTCAACAAAATCCCGCCAGTCAGTAGTGTTTAAAAAACGAAGCCCATGAATGCTGTTACTGACGGACAACTGGTCGGCTGCCTGCTTTTGATTTTCCAAATACACCAGTTCAATACTTGTTAACCCATTCTCTGATAAACGCTGTTCAATCCAGCTAAGCGGCAATGCCAAAGAAGAACCTTGCCCCTGCAGCCTTCTTGTAAGTTCGGCTACAAAAGAACTTTCCATTGGCGGATTTGACCTTGCCATATCTGCAATAATCAGCACTAAGTTTTTAGGGTCTTTTTCAGCAGTTTCCGTCATCTCATCCGCCCAGTAACCGGCAAGATTTTTATTGAGAATATCAACGGCAATCTGAGCAGAAAGTCTTCTTAAATTTTCAAGCAATGCTAAACGAAGCATAATGGGAATTGCCCATAACTCTCCTAATTTTAAAGTAACTACAGATTGATAGGAATTAATAAAGGCAGATAAACTTTTCATATCAACACGTCCGTCACTATGCGAAATGATTTCCACGGCAATATCATAAACCCTCGGGAGCCCCTGCGACTGCCCTTTTGTGAGCTGGGGTAATTCCCTGCTGTATCCTTTTGGTAAATGTTGTTTACCTGTAAATACCTGTTCTTCTATAAGGTAAAAATTATCCAGCAACCATTCGCCGGCTGGCGATATGCGTTTTTTTTCTCTGACAGTATCTGTTAATAAGCTATGAACATCCAATAACACATCTTCGTTTTCTGCAAGGCGTTTTAAAAGTTGCTCAGAAGGTTTCCCCTGAATTAGTTTATGGCTTTTAGCCAGCTTTATGGCATATTGCTGCAATTGTTCTGATGAAAATAATTCAGACCGCAAAGGAGATTTTTCATTGGCATATTTGCGCATTACATTATCGCCAAGCAAAGGGTCGATAATTGATTTTTTTAAAACTGAAATTGCCTGCGGTAGCATTTCAGAAAGTACTTCTTTTGTTTTATTTCTTTTGAACTCTTTCATCTAACCAGCTACTATTTTATTTTGACATTGTCAAAGTTTGATTCTTTTTGACAAATTTCATAAACGTAAAGATTGCACAATAATTCTACCGTTGTGAAACGTTTTGTAAAACCATCTTTTCATAATCTATGATGATTAAAGATATATGAGCACAATTGCCATCATAACCACATATGATTTTAGACGCAAAGCTGCAAAACCTAAAGCATGTGCAAATGGAAGCAACCGAAAACAGCAAAGCGATTAAGGCTACTAATAATGTGCCTAATAAATATCGTCAAGGCTTGTTTTTATAATGATGTGCATGCGTTCGAACAACCAACACGTCAATGAAACTACCCCATAGGCTCAATAAAAAACATTGTTTGAGCCGTAAATTAACAGCAATGCACAAAGGTGAGATAATCAAAAACAGAATTGATGCCAAACATTATAAAGGAAAGAAAGTTTAAAATAACCTTTTCAGTTTTAAGTTATTAATTAATTTTTGCTATATAATTTGAGCACAAATGGTGTAGCCAAACATTTTTATTTTTTCTCTGCTGTCTTTCCCATATAAGATATTTTACCTTCGGATTTATAACTTCATTGTATGTAAATCTTCTCAATGAGGATTTTAAAGTTCGTGTATCTGATTGATTTATTGTGAATCCATAAAGCTTACAAGTGTACTGAATGTGTTCTCTGCTTACTTTTTTCTGCGATAGAAGATGAGGTAAATAATTATTTTCTTAACTGGACTTGTTTTAGTTACTGGAGCATGAAAGCAGGACTAAAATGGTGCAAAGGAATTAGTTCCTTCAAATGTTACTATTGCAGTAAGGGTGACTCTTCCTTGCTCACAGCAATTAAGTCCGGCACGCCTGTTTGGGTTTTTTCATTTTCCACATAATACATGTCCAAATCCCCCAAATTTTTGACGTGCAATTTTCCCCTGTGTGTACAGTCGAAGCGATTTTTTATTAACTCATAGGTGTAAGCAGAAATATTCACCTTCCCGGGTGTGCCATTGCTTTCCATACGGCTTGCAATGTTAACAGCGCCTCCCCATATATCATAGGCATATTTCTTTTTTCCAACCACGCCGGCTACTACTGTTCCAACATGCACTCCGATTCTTATTTCCCATGGCTGCAAACCCTTCTCTACCCGGAGTAAATTATACTTTTCTATAAAGGCTTGTATTTCCAGTGCCGCCTTTACTATTTTATAGGCATGGTCGGGGTCCGGGGAAGGAATATTGCCGGCGCACATATAGGAGTCGCCAATCGTTTTTATTTTTTCCAGATTGTATTTCTCTATGATGTTGTCAAATTCTATAAAACATTCGTTCAAATCCTCCACCAATTCCCCTGGAGATAATTTGTCAGCAATAGATGTAAATCCTTGAAAGTCGGTGAATAAAATAGAGACTTCGTTGAAATGCCTGGGTTTTGAATTGCCACTGGTTTGCAACTCGTAGGCTACTTCTTTGGGGAGTATATTTAGCAACAAATGTTCAATCTGGTTCTTCTGCTTATCTAAAATTTTATTGATCCTTGTTTTTTGCAAAGAGTGTCGGTAAATAATAAAGGCTATGATTAATATTAATACCAATCCACCCGTCAATCCCAATCTGAGCTGTCTTTCTGATTTTATACTGGTTTCTTTTAAATTTATTTCTACTTCCTTTTTGGAGAGTTCAAAATCGAACTGAAGCTGATTCAATTTTTTTTTGGTCTCGATATTGTAAAGGCTATCCTTAATATCGGAGTAAAGTGATTGGTATAAAAAGGCATCGGAATAATTCCTCCTTTTTGAATACGCCAATGCCATTTCTTGGTAAAGATCTTTTAATTCAACCTTTAAATCATCCATTTCTTCTGCAACCACCCTTGCCTTGTCGTAATACTGGAAAGCAAGTGCTGTGTTATCCGTGTTAAAGTAAACATCAGCAATCCCTTTTAGGCCACGCACCTCCTGCAGTTTATCCTCGAATTTTTTAGCCAGAATAAGTGCCTTGTTATGATTTTGCAATGCTTCTGAAAATTTCTTTTCTTTCAGTTTGATTTTACCAATCCCGTTGTAGGAAAAGGCTGCTGAAGAAGTATTGCCCGCCGCCGTAATTGATTTATTGAAATATTCAAAGGCTTTGGCATTATCTTTATTATCGAAGTATATTTCACCAATATTTCCGGTCACGACTATATATGCTTCGGTGTTTTTGTTTCTTTCTATCAGAGGTATCACCCTTAGTAAATAATTGAGAGCAACCGGGTCTTTCTTATTGTGATAAGTATTGCCTACGTTTATCAACGCAGAGACCATCCTCATGGTATCACCTATCCTTTCGGCAACTTGAAGTGATTTCAGGAAATACTCAAGTGCTTTCGCGTCTGCACCCTGGTTAAAATAGATAGCCCCTATATTATTCAACATATTGGACGTGCCGATATCATCTTTCAAATCTTCAAATATTTCTAATGATTGGTTCCAATAATCAAGCGTTTCCACATATTTACCCTTAGGGTAATATAACATGCCTATGTTTTTTAACGCATACGCTTCGCCTTTACGATAATGTATCTTGCTAGCTATCTTTTTTGCCTCTAAAGCCAGATTATGTGCTTTCGCGGAGTCGCTTCCAATCAGACTTTTGCTTTGCTCTAAAAGAGCGTTCACCGTTGTAGTATCTTTGCCGGGCTTGCTTTGGCTGTGTACCGAAAAGCAGGATACTAAAATTAGCGACAGTAAAAAACTTATTTGCCTACTCATAACAAAAGCTCTAATAAATGAGTTATCAAAATAATAACAAAGACAGGAAACCAGGCAGGACTTCCTGCCGGGTACTACAGTTTTACAAACCTAAACGTTTTCAAACCGCCTGAAGTCTTTACTTTCATAACATAGACACCCTGTGACAATGCTGAAACATCGATGTCATAAATTTTTTCATTTACTCTCCTTACCGATATCCTGTTTAATTTTCCTACTTTATCATACAGCTGGATATCTTCCGTTCGTTGCACATCTTCTTTAAGTTCCAACCTTACCCGCGAAAATGCGGGATTAGGATACAGCTTGTCGACTGAAGAAGACCCAGTATTGGGATACAGCTTGTCGTTTGAAGAAACCCCGGTATTGGGATTCAGCTTGGGGACTAAGGAAGCTTTGCCTTTCTTATTTTCCATTTTAATATCTCCGGACGTCCTTCCGCCTATATTACCTCCTACGGTTAAGGTACCATTCTGCAATGTTACATCATAGTTGGGGTTGTAATTGTTACATGCCTGCAGGGTAATAGGATAAACCCCCGCCGGAGATGCCACATCAGCCGTTGTAGTGGCCGTAATGCCTTTCATTGGCAACATTTACAACAACTACAGCAATGGCAGCATTTGGCCCATTGTTGTGAATTGGAATTTGAGGCGGGTCTCCGCGGTTAGGTGCCGGACAAGTGTACCACCAGGTAGATATCTGCGTGATGTAATATACACCCGGGGCAGAGGGCGCCTTAAATGTATTATTTATAAATCCTGAGTGGTCACCTAAACCGCTCACATCATCACAACTTGCAAATACGTTTCCTCCAAACTCATCAGCCATGCCTATACGAAGCTGTGTGATGCAGCCCGGGCAGCCATCAGTTCCCTGATAAATATACTTTTGAATCCAATTGCCTGTTAACGTGAGTGATTGGCCTGGTGAGGCATAAAACACATTTGAGGTGTTGTTGATCTTTACAGTAGTATAGGTAGTACGCCGTTCCAGCTCATCAATCACTTTCGGAGAAGGCGGTATTAAATAAGGAATACACACCGAATCTTTTGTATCATCCCCTACCAAACCGGAATAAGTAATAGTAAGGGGCGGATTATCAGCTCCAGTTGGTTTAGTTTTATTGTCGGCCGTTACAATCAAAGTCTTTTTCGTGATCGTTAAAGTGCCTGGCAAATAGGAAGCGAAGGAATAATTATTGCTGCTGCCTCCTGCGATAGTGATCGGATAAGTGCCCACGTTTGTATTAATTGTAGCCGTTGTGGTGACCACAGGTGGCGTGGTAATGTCGCTAGCAGCATCATTATACGCCAGGCCTGAATAGCTAATAGCAAACGCTGGATTAGGATCGCCATACACTTTGGTTGCATCATTTGCCGTCGTTGTTAATGGAGCCTTCAAAATTTGTATTTGACCCAACCCATAGGTGACTTCAAAATTCTCATTTACAAAGGCACCGGGTATTAGTATCTGAGTACCGGCATCAAGACCCGTTATCATGTTCATGGCGAACATGGCACCGATGTCACCCCCTTGAAGATTGATGTCATCCTGATCAACCACCACCAGCGTTTTTGCATTGTTGCTGGTTCCGGTTACGTCAAAGTTATTAACGAGGGCTTGTAATTGCCCATTTACCAGGGCAAGCAACTGTCCGTTTGCATAAACCCATGTTTCACCGTTTACTATTGCTTGCAGCTGCCCATTCACAATACTATAGCTATTCACTGCTTGTAATTGCCCATTAACCATTGCTTGCAACTGGCCATTAACTAATGCCTGCAATTGGCCGTTCACCAATGCTTGCAACTGTCCGTTACTGAACACAACAAATGTCAATTCGCTATTTACAACAGCCATCAGTTGTCCATTTACCATAGCGAGCAATTGGCCATTGACCAATGCCTGCAATTGCCCGTTTGCAATCGGTATATATGTTCCATTTACCAGCGCCTGCAACTGGCCGTTTGCCAATTGCTGCACACTTGAAGCCGCTACACCTGCACCGTTGACTAATGCCTGCAATTGGCCGTTAACTATAGCTTGCAACTGACCGTTTACTAAAGCCTGTAATTGCCCATTTACTATCGCCTGCAATTGCCCATTCACTAAGGTAATGTCAGTTGTAGGAATATTCGTTACAATACCATTCACCATTGCCTGCAATTGCCCGTTAACCAAAGCCTGTAATTGCCCATTTACTATCGCTTGCAATTGCCCATTTACTAAACTAAGACCCTGCACAAATTCTAACTGTCCATTTACCAATACCATCAACTGTCCATTTACCAGAGCTAATAACTGCCCATTTACCATAGCCTGCAGTTGCCCGTTCACCATTGCCTGCAATTGGCCATTTACTATTGGCATTAACTGGCTATTTACAAACGCTTGCAACTGTCCGTTTACGACAGCCAAAAGTTGACCATTTACCACTGCCTGTAATTGGCCATTGACAAGAGCCATCAACTGGCCGTTCACCACGGCTTGCAATTGGCCATTAGTTACCGATAACTGCACGGTTACCTCCTGACCGTTTACTAATGCTTGCAATTGGCCATTGGTTATAACAGTCCATGCGCCGTTTATCAGTGCTAACAATTGTCCATTTTGAAAAACTATATCTTCTGCATTCACATAGAAGTCATTGACAAGTGCCTGCAGTTGGCCATTCACCAATGCCTGCAACTGACCATTTACCATAGCCATCAACTGACCGTTCACCATAGCCTGCAACTGACCGTTGGGAAGCGAGGCTTTTGCGTTTCCGTTTACCAGTGCTTTTATATTCAGAAAACCCCGGGCACTTAAACTTAAACCAGGTTGAACTAGTGGTGACTTTGCAGAATCCAGTTTATAATTCTGTAAAGATTGGAAAGAAACATCCACAAAAAAACGTTGATTGCCGATCAGCGTAGGATTTATATTATCTATTAATGGCTTCAATTGACCATTTTCCTGGACAAATTTTCTAGCGTTTCTCACCGACTGAAAACTTGCCATTGTGCTCATGTTGGCTAAATCAGAAAGAGAAAAAGATGGATTTTGATTAGGTCCATTTAAAACTATTAATCCATTGCCTGCGAGGTACTTTTTGTGCAAGGTCTTTACCTCGTCTGCTAATGTAGCAGATGTTTGAGTTGATGGATCGAGTTGGTAGGTGTAGGAAATTTCGCCAAGATCATCGCCATATTTAACTGTTTTATTGTTAGGGGTAATTTTCAGAGGCATTTTTCCAACTGAAAGAGTGCCGGAGACAAAGGTGAATCCATACTTTGTCAAAAGAGGATCACTGTCTGCAAGCGGGGTTGTCCGTGCAAGGAAAATGCCATACAAACCAGAGTTGCTAGCTGCTGTGGCAATAGTCGTAAAATTGAGATTGGCGCCATCTAGTTTAAGTTTTGCCAATGTATCCGGGTTTGTCATTGGTACACCATTATAAAGAACTTCTGCAGTGAAAATAGGATTGCCTTGTCCGTATTTGCGGCTTTTATTTTCGGCCCTAACTGTAATATCTACTATCGAACTAAAAAAATGCAAAGCCTCCGACAAACCACCATCTCTTTTGCTAGGACTTTTAGGAGGATTATATAACTGGAATGGAGGGTCTTGTCCATTACGTATGGGTGGGATAGTGGCTGTTGCCTCTGTTCTGTCGGCTGAGACACTGGTAGAAACCGGTTTTCCATTGTAATATATCCGTGTATTGCCTGTGAGATACTTACCCTTTAATTTCACCTGGAAAGGCTGAGTACCATTTTGTGCTCCGGGAACTACTGCTTCAAGAGAGGATATGATGGGTCTTGCATTAGCAATCTGGGTCATTGCCGAATCTGCCTGGGCATAACCATACCCACCTTCAAAAGAAAAATTACCAGGTAAGTAAGAAAATTTTCCTGCTGATGATATTAGTTGTTGCCTTATTTCAACAGGTGTTACAGTAGTTTGTAAATTAAATTTTTTGCGTCCCTGGATAAGCAAAGCACCTACGGCTGCTACATGGGGCGCAGCAGCAGATGTGCCAAAGAAGTTGGGGTAAGGATCGCCATCATTGAATACAGCGCCACCGAGATTTACGGTTGTATTCACTCCGTTTGGCCCAACGATTTCAGGCTTATTCCTTTGGGTACTTTGAGTGGTAAATGTTCCACCTCTTGATGAGAAAAAAGCGACTCCCGGCCAAATTGGTGTAACAGCTGGAATATTTGCATACAGCATAGCGCCAACTGCGATAGCTCCATTAGCATTTGGATGACCGACGATAGAGGAAGTGCCTGTTTGATAATCGAGCATGGTTGCGCCTCCACGGAATATGATATACTTAAAACGCACATTGCCTGTGCCCGAAGCTCTTGCCACCATGAGCTTTACATTCGTTTCTTCTGTTACCGTAAAAGGACAAACTTCAAACGGATCGCCAAATAGATTACTCCTGTTAAAACCAAATAAGGTAAACCCAGTTGACCCAACCAAGTAAAGATCCATATCAGTTTGTACCCCATTCACACTTCCTAAAGAATGAAATTCATCATTCCATTGTAAAACGATGGTATAAGAACCTGGCTTAAGTTTTACAGTTTGATATATGTCAGCAGAGGTGCTGCCAAACTTATGAATCTGGCCATTGGGAATAAGGGAAGTATTGGTAACGCCGCTGAAGACAGCTTCGTATGATTTACTACCAAAGTTACCTGCCGATGAAAAATAAGTTACGCCTTGTGCCACCACCTGATCTACCATCTGCGCTACCACTCCATCACGCAAAAATGGCTCTGTTATATAAGTGAGATCATCTACTATTGCATCGCAACGTCCACCCGGCAAGTTTGGAGAAGCCAGGTCCTGAATGCCTATTGCAAAATCACCTGCAGTTAAAAACCCGGTACGGAAGGCTAGTTTTGATTTTGGTGCCACGTCATGCACAATTTGCAACATGGCTCTGCCTTCATCGTTGCCACGTTGCGACAAGTCGGCCAATACCTGCACAGGCTCCGGATTCTCAGCCGCTTGCCCGTCCGATCGTAAACCTGGAAGGTCTCCCTGGTTTACATCATCTTGCGCTCTAAGTTTGGAATTATAACTATCAGATATCACCCCGATTTTTACCCCGCTTCCATCTACACCAAACCTCGATCTTACATTATGAGAACGCATGGTACTATCACCTTGCGTGGTTACCTGGCCGGCATTGGATAAAGCAGGAAAGTTTGGCCGTACATATTGAATTCGTGCATTGTTATTGAGCTGCGTTAAATTACTGATGGGGAAAAACCCCGTAATGATGAACGTATGCGGGCCATTGTTTACGGTATCCGTCATCCCTAAGGCAATTAATTGCCCCTTCAATATATTATCATAAGCTGTTTTGCTCACTACTTCTATCATCACCTTGCCAGCGCCATCCAATATAAAAATTTCGTTTTGGGTAATGGCAGCAATGGGTACGGGATTTTGTGTCAATGCAAACAATTCGGCACCTATTACATTATTGGCTGGGTCTACTTTGCCTGATGGCGGCGGTGGATAATAAGGAGTTATATAACTAGGGTCAGCGGCGGGAGCTATGTATACAAGCTTTAGGTCATTTTTTATTGTAACTAATTTGCCGCTCCATAACGCACCTATAATATGTGGAGTGCTGTTGCCTGAAGGAAGAGTATTGGCAATTGAGATTCCACCATTGGGAGCCCATACATTTCCAAGCCACACATAACTGCCAGTGGGCATGGAATTAGGTCCTTGCAAATCAAAAGAATTTCCACTAAATGTTGAACCATTACCATGCACTTCAGTATAGATGCGGGAAGGAAAATTTCCGTTGACGGTGCTCACAGAGAGCAATCCCCAACGGGCATCATTTATGATGAAGATGTTGATGGTGCCAGTGGAAGTATTTTTAAAATTAAAGACAAATTTGTTAGTCGTTTTACCATTGTCCACGTCATAAAAAATATAGTTTCCCGGTCCGTTAAAGGTAAGTGTCTTACTTCCGGTTAAGGCCAGTTTACGGTAAATTCCTGGTGAGATGGTTTGTGTATTAGTTATGTTAGCAGTGCCAACCTGATTGTCGAATGGGGTATTGTTGGGCATGGTAGGCATAGTGGGCAAGGTAAAAGTCGTTACCACCCCACCCGAAGGAGCTGGGCCGGTATAATTAGTATTTGCTGGTGGAGGTACGGCTACCTTGCCTGTTATCTTACCGGAGCGCAAACTAATTTCTCCATTAGCTGTAAGGTTACCCGTAATGGTGTCGCTATTGTTTCCCGATATTGTTGGGCTCAGAGTTGTGCCCATCCTGTTGGCGAAAATGTTCCCGGTTATTTTTGCAAAGTCAGCAAAAATAACTCTGTTTCCACTATAAATATTTCCAGTTAAAGTAAAATTGTTATTATATTGACAAGGTGATTACTTCCAATATTGCCTTGAATATTCGCAGTATTACTAATAAATACTCCTTGCGCACTATTGTACGGTGTGGGTAATGCTCCTCCGCCCCAAATTGCAAAATCGGTAAGCTTTAAATTTTGTGCCATTACTACCTGTACACTGCAAGTAAGCAGCACAATACAAATAACACTGACTAACCGGGATGATGACTTTTGCATAATAAGCAGTTTAAATGGGTTGATGTTTTGTTTTGCGCTATTTCTAAAAATTTACCATAGCAATAATTTTATACTTAATAATTAATTAAGCTTGAAACATTAGATACAGTTAAGTATGCTTACAATAATGTGGTACGGAGATTTATAAAGAAATAGAGCTAGGCGTAAAAGCCAAAGCTATCGGGTAGTTGGTAATAAACAGGATGAGAATTAATCTGACAAACTTAACGTAAAAATGTAAAAAATAAAATTTTATTTTCTTATACTATAAAGCTAGTTTTTCACATTTTTCTATTCTAATGTTAGTATGTATTCATTTAGAAAAATTATTACTATGATTTTACAGTTTAATAACTGCATTCTAACAGAAATAAACAAGAATTTTATATGGAGATATAAAGCAATACAGGTGTATTGTAGAATACAAATATTGGCTTATTTATACAACAAGAAGTTTAGATAAATGTTGCTGTTTAACAGGTTCCCTGTTTTTTTGGGAAGTGTCGGTATGATATTTATGAAATTGTAAAAATTTCACTTGCAGTCTTTCCCAATCGTCATTATTCTGCACAATTTTATAGTGCAGAAATTCTTTTCTTAGGGTATCACCAATTTTAAAAAAATCTTGTCGTCCTAAATAGTCAAGGTCTGCATCGCAAATTATTTTTTCCATCAGGGTGTTCGGTTGCTGTGGTATTTTAGTAGCCATTATCAATCCCCGAATGATCTCTTTTTCTTTATCAGTAAAATCTAAATTGATGGCATCTTCCATAAAAATTCCACAGCTTTTTATTTCATGTTCAGCATATGTTTCCAGGAAACCTGTGTCGTGATAAAGTGAAGCTACCTGCAATAAAAACAAATCTCTCTCATTAGTAATTCCTTCTTCGTTTGCTATTCTCTCAGATTGCTTAATTACATCAAGGGTATGATCCACGCGGTGATAAGTTAAATAGGAGCTTAGTTTATTAAGCTTAGCAAGCAAATTTGTTTTTATTTTTTCGAAATCATTTTCAGACATCGGTGCTAATTATAGTTTTAAAAGTATAATAATATTACAATAAATAATATTACAATAAATCCGGAAATACAAAAAATTGCTTGTCAGCCTTTCCGAAGCGACAAATAATAGTAATAACTTTTTGTTTTAACAACTGCAGCTAATGATTAGGCGTGAGATAATTTCTAAATAATTTTTTATCGAGACATCCTGTAGCTATTGTAACATATATTGCAAGTTAAAGCTGCTTTTAATAAGTATTTTTTCTTTTCTTAAATATTATTGGCAGATCATTGTTTTCTTAAACTATCACTTTTTTGTTCCTCCTCTTTAGTTTCAGGGATTGAAACTGGTATTGCCTCGCCCTTATGGCACGTGTAACATGTAATTGTTTGTATTGCCTGTTGCGGTTTAACGCCTTTTTCAGGAGGAAAATATTTGGAATTAATCCCATTCGTCATAAGCATCATTTTACGGGCAATTAATTTATCGCTTTTGGCGTCACTTGCCATATCCCATGTATCCTTTTCTTCATTATGAACATGGCAAAAATCGCATTTTACTCCAAGTGCAATACGATAATGATCCATAACACTATCGAGGGCTTTTTCAGAAATATTTTTTGGTAAAATTTTTAAATTTTTAAATCGGGGAGGATCAAAAGTTTTAAATGCGACGGATATAGTAATGAGACAGATGAAGCCGAGAAGAATTAGGAACGTTTTTTTCATAAATGATTAATAAAGATTGTAAAGGTATTAATTGATAATACACCTACGCTATAAAAGTTGTCAAATAAAATTAAAAACTAAAAGCGATTTTTATAAATAATTCCGTTTTTCATTACCAGTTTTACATTTCTGATGTCATGAATATTTTTAGAAGGATCGCCCTGAACAACTAAAACATCTGCAAATAAGCCTGGGCTTATTCTTCCAACCGTATTATTAATTTTAAAAACATCCGCATTTACAGAAGTTGCCGAACGAAGTACGTTAATGGGCTGCATACCATACTCAACCATCATTTCCATTTCACGGGCATTATCACCGTGCGTAAACACTCCCACATCTCCGCCCATAGAAATTGTAACACCGGCATATAATGCGGCGGAAAAACTTTTTCGTTTTGCTTTGATTGCCTCCGGTTCAGAAGCCCCTTTTTTCCAACCACGATATTGTGCAAGGGCATCTTCGACAGAAAGGGTAGGGCATAGGGCAACGTTCTTTTCTTTCATTAACTTAAAAATTTCAGGTGTGCCCTCATCACCATGCTCGATCGTAGCAACACCCGCAATTATTGATCTTCTCATACCTTCAGGAGTTGTAGCATGTGCAACAACTATCCTTCCACCTGATGATGCGACCTCTACCACTTTTTTTAATTCCTCAATTGTAAAAGTTGGGGCAACCTCTCTATTTAACCCCCACCTGTAATCCGCATAAATTTTTATTACATCTGCCCCTTTGCCAATTTGTATTCGTACTTCTTTAATTAACGCATCCATTCCGTCTGCCTCAGCTGCTCCCATAGGCGCATCAATATCATAACTTAATTCTTTAGGTCCGTAGCTGCCTGTGGCAACGATGGCTCTTGTTGCAACCAGCATTCGCGGACCAGTAATTATTCCTTTTTCAATTGCCAGTTTTAATCCAACATCATCATATCCTGCACCTTCTGTACCCAGATCCCGAACTGTTGTAAAGCCGGCAAGCAATGTATTGTTTGCATGAATAGTTGCTCTTGCAATTCTTTCGGCTCTTGATTCTTTCAACACCTGATCATTCCATGGGGTTTCATTATAGGGGTGTAGAAATAGATGGCTATGTCCTTCGATCAGACCTGGTAATAAAGTGCATCCTTTCATTTCAATGGTAATTGTATTTGCATCAGAACTATTAATGATGCCAACCTTACTTATTAAATTATTTTTTATTAATACCTGCCAACCTTCATGCATTTTTTCTCCATCAAATACACGGTCTGGTTTTAAAAGTATGCTACTATCATTAGTTTGCGAAAGTGACAATAGTGAATTAAACAATAATAGAAATATTAATATGGCTTTTTTATGAAACATGCATATCAAACTTAGTTAAATAAACTTGTATGCATATAGTGGCAGGAAAATTGTTTTCTATTCAATAAATAAAAGTTAATGAGAAGAATATTTTTTTTTACTGTGTTTGCTTTATCGATTACTTCGTGTCACACATCAAAAAAATTAACACCTGCTATTGTCATTGAAAAAGATAATGCCCCAAGCTTTAATGGTAAATGGCAATTGAAAATGCTATTTGCATCGGAAAATGCCTGGACAAAGCCTCCATTCATAAATATCAATTTAAAAGAAAAAACGTTTGTAGGAAATAGCAGTTGTAATTCTATTAGTGGAGGATTTACTGTTATTGATAGTTATGTAGGGTTTGATAAAAATATTATTTCAACAAAAATGGCGTGTACAAATAACTATGAGAAGGCTTTTTTATCTGCTCTTTTAAAGATAAATAAATATACCATCAATAAAGATGAGTTGGAATTAAGTCAGGGAGAAATTGTATTAATGACATTCAAGAGAGGTTATTAAATTAAGCTGCCATAGCTTGCTCAATTATTTCTTCCATATCAATACCGGAATGGCTTTCGTCATAAATACATTCACCATTCTTTATAACCAGTATTTGGGGAGACTCGTGGTATACCTTAAAATCTTCCACGATTTTAGCAGAGATCGATCTGTATTTCAATAGATCAAGAAAATAAAAATCTACCTCATCGGGCTGAATACTTCTTTCAAGCCTGTTTTTAGCCATGCTGCTTGTAGCGCAGCGGGTACTATGTTTAAAAATGATTTGTGGCTTTGTATAAGATCTTTGTTTTAGCTGATCTAATTGTTCATTAGTTTGCAAGGTGATCCATGTCATAAGTAAAAAACTTTAATGTATTATGCCTTCAGTCATTGGGCATCCTGTGCGTCCTCTTCTGCTACTGGTGCATGATGATAAGGTTATAATTAGGAACGATACAAATAACAGAGCAAAAATTAATTTTTTCATTGTATTTATTTAGTTGTTCTATTTTGCATCTTCAATAACGCAAAGTTATGACATCCAGTTAAGGGAATAATTTTATTAAACGCATTATATATCAATCTATTGTTAAAACTTATTTAGAAAAGTTTAAAATCCGTTAATATAGTTCATGCAGGTTCATTTTATAGCAATTGGGGGAAGCGTAATGCATCAGCTGGCAATTGCTTTAAAACAAAAGGGGTATGTAGTAACAGGCAGTGATGATGAAATATTTGAGCCTTCAAAATCTAATCTGAGTATCGAAAATATTTTACCTAAAAGTATCGGCTGGTTTGCAGAAAAAATTAATAAAAATTTAGATGCAGTTATTTTAGGCATGCATGCGAAAGAAGATAATCCGGAGTTGCAAAAGGCTAAAGAGTTAGGTTTAAAGATTTTCTCTTTCCCTGAATATATTTACCAGGAAAGCAAAAACAAAATAAGAGTTGCAGTTGGCGGAAGCCATGGCAAAACAAGTACTACAGCCATGATAATGCATGTGCTTAAGGAGGCAGGAAAAGATTTTGATTACATGGTGGGTGCAAAACTTAATGGTTTTGAGCAGAGCGTAAATATTACAGAGGCGCCAATTATTATTTGTGAAGCGGATGAATATCCGGCGAGTGCAATTGAAAAGCGCCCAAAATTCCATTTTCTGTTTCCTCATATTGCAGTTATCACCGGCATTGCATGGGACCATATTAACGTATTCCCCACGTTTGATTTTTATCTAGAGCAATTCAAAATATTTATTAAGAAGATAGAAGTAAATGGTATTTTGATTTATAATGAATCAGACGAAACACTAAGAAACTTAATTGATGGAAATAAAAGGTCTGATATCCGGTATGAGCCCTACAGATTGCCCACCTATTTTATTGAAGATGGAAAAACAGAAGTTATAATTGATGGGCAAAAATCTATGCCATTACAGGTATTTGGTAATCATAACCTTTTGAATTTGCATGCAGCTTATTTAGTATGTAAAGAACTGGGGATAGGAGCTCCATTGTTTATAAAAGCAATTGCAGATTTTGCAGGGGCTGCAAAAAGATTAGAGTTGTTATCTGAAAAAAATAATTGCAATATTTACCGGGATTTTGCCCATGCACCAAGCAAAGTTAAAGCTACTATTGAAGCGGTTAAACAGCAATTTCCTGATAGAAAATTAATTGCCATTTTAGAATTACATACCTATAGCAGCCTGAATGAAAATTTTATGAAAGAATATGAAGGAGCTATGGATAATGCTGATAAAGCCGTAGTTTTTTATAGCAGTCATGCATTAGCATTAAAAAAAATGCCTGAAATATCAGAAGAAAAAATAAAACAAGGTTTTAATAAAGATGAATTACTGGTTATTAATAAAAAAGAGGAACTGGAAAAATTTCTCCAAAAAGAAAATTATTCTAATTCAAATTTATTATTGATGAGCAGCGGCGATTATGAAGGCCTGGATATTCTAAAACAAGTCATTAGTCAATAAGTCAATAAGTCACATAGTTATTATTCATAAATATTTTTTCTAATGACCCAATGCCCTATGACTTTAACAATCAAATAAAATCAATTAAAATAAAAGATGCCCTTACAACTTACACGTCCATTAGCATTTATTGATCTTGAAACAACTGGTGTTAATCTTGCCTGTGACAGGATTATTGAAATTGCTATAGTAAAAATTTTAACTGATGGAAGTAAACAGGTAAAGCGTAAAATATTAAATCCCCAGATCGCAATACCTCAAGGCTCTACTGATGTTCATGGATTTACAGATGATATGGTGAAAGATTTTCCAACTTTTAAAGAAGTTGCTAACGAATTAAAACAATTTATTCACAATTCTGATCTTTCAGGATATAACTCAAACCGGTTTGATATACCTCTTTTAATGGAAGAATTTTTGAGGTCAGGAATTCAGATTGATGTGAGCAATAGAAGAATGGTTGATGTACAACATGTTTTTCATATGATGGAAAGGAGAACACTAGGCGCGGCTTATCAATTTTATTGCAATAAACAACTATGCGATGCCCACAGCGCTGAGGCTGATGCTACCGCCACATGGGAAATATTAGAAGCACAAACCATCCGGTATCCAAACCTGGGAAATACCTTAGACTCTATTCTGGAATTTACCGGTGAGGAAAAATTTATAGATTTTGCCCGAAGGATGATAATGGATAATGACGTAGAAGTATTTAATTTTGGAAAATATAAGGGAAAACCTGTAGCTGAAGTTTTAAAAGCTGAGCCTCAATATTATGACTGGATGATGAAAGGAGAATTCCCATTGCATACCAAACAGAAACTTACAGAAATACTTAATCGCACGCTCTTAAAAAAATCGTAGTTAGTTTTTTTCTAAATCACTTTTACTAAAACAGATCTAATAATAGTTTCGTAAATTTATTATTAATTAATTTCTTCTTGGAAAAAGTTATCATCATACCTACTTATAATGAAAAAGAAAATATTGCTAGTATTTTACAGGCAATATTTTCATTGGATCAAAATTTTCATGTACTTATAATTGATGACAGCTCACCTGATGGAACTGCCAATATAGTAAAATCGCTATTTGCGAAGTACGCCGGTCAATTATTTTTAGAGGAGAGGGTTGGTAAGCTTGGATTGGGAACAGCGTATATTTATGGGTTTCATTGGGCATTAGATAAAGGATACCGTTATATTTTTGAGATGGATGCAGATTTTTCACACAACCCTAATGAACTTGATAAACTTTACCAGGCCTGTAACACAGGAAATGCCGATGTAGCTATTGGATCAAGATATATAAAGAATGGCCGGATTGAAAACTGGCCATGGTCAAGAGTTAGTATTTCCAAGGGTGGTGCCCTATATACAAGAATGATAACATGGATGCCCATTAAAGATCCCACGGCAGGTTTTGTTTGTTACAAAAGAGAGGTTCTTGAGGCGATTAACCTTGATAAAATAGTTTTTGTTGGTTATGCATTTCAAATCGAAATGAAATTTGCTGCCTGGAAGCTTGGCTTTAAAATAAAAGAAGTACCTATCACTTTCATTGACAGACAATTTGGTATATCAAAAATGAATAAAGGCATTGTGAAAGAAGGAATACTTGGTGTGCTTAAATTAAAATGGATGAGTATGTTTAAAAATTATCGTAGACGTGTAAAAAATATCTCTGAAATATCTCCTTCATTTCAAAATGAAATTATTATTTGAACCATAATGTATGTGATTATTTGGATTGGTGAGATAGGATTGTCTGAACCACGATTTGGGTAGATTATCGGGATTAAATTGATTAAATGTTATGAGTTTTAAAGTATATTCTATTTTCCTTACTAATCTTTTTAATCGCCCAAAATCTTGGTTCAGACAAGCTCCTAAAAATCTTGGTTCAGGGCAATTATTTTTTAAACCCCGGATGAAACCGTTGCAAAGTATCCCGTAAATATTCCCTGTCAAGGTGTGTGTATATTTCAGTAGTAGTGATGCTTTCATGTCCCAGCATCTCCTGCACAGCACGAAGATCAGCGCCACCTTCTACTAAATGAGTTGCAAATGAATGGCGAAAAGTATGCGGCGAAATATTTTTAGCTATGCCCGCTTGTTTTGCCAGCTCTTTAATTATTAAAAATATCATCACTCTGGATAGTTTTCTTCCTCTCCTGTTTAAAAATAATATGTCTTCATTTCCCGGTTTAATTGGTGTGTGCACCCTGGTATTATTTTTATAAAGAGAAATATGCTTTACAGCGCTGCTGCCAACAGGCACTAATCTTTCCTTGTCACCTTTACCAATTACTCTTATAAAGCCAACCTCAAAATACAAACATGATATTTTTAAATCAACCAGTTCAGAAACACGTAATCCACAACTGTACAGCGTTTCAATAACCGCCTTATTTCTCACTCCTTCAGGTGTGCTAAGGTCTATTGCAGCAATAATACTTTCAATTTCATCAAAGCTCAATACGTCAGGTAAACTCCTTTTTAATTTTGGAGCTTCCAATAATGCTGTAGGATCTTTAATTACTATTTCTTCCTGCAGACAATATTTATAAAAGTTTCTTAAGCCGGATATAATTCTTGATTGGCTTGACGGAGTCATTCCAAGTTCTCCTATCCACTTTGCAAATTTTTCCAGATCATTTAGTTCAATTTGTTGAGGAGATTTTTCTGCATTTATTAATAAAAGATATTGCGTTAACTTTTCAATATCCTGCATATAAGCCTGCACTGTATTATCTGATAAAGATTTTTCCAGTTGCAGGTATTGTTTAAATCCTTCTTTATAAGATTTCCACATTTGTGTGTAACGCTTTATAACTAAAACTGAATATAGAATAAATTAAGTGCTACATTTAAAACTTAATTTTTTGCGATCAATTCTATAGTAAGCTAATCTAATTTTATTTTATTTATGGAGCCTGTAAATATCCGTTTGTTCAGAAAAAAAGTAAGACAAACCACAAGATCGCTCAGGCATTTCTTAACACGTACAGAAAACAATCCTCCCAAAAATCTTGATATCATCTCCGAACAAATTGATAAAGAAGTGTGGGCTGAAACTGATTGTCTTAGCTGCGCCAATTGTTGTAAAAACATGAGCCCGACTTTTAAATTCCAGGATCTAAAAAGAATTTCTGCACATTTTAATATGCGGATTAAAGATTTTAAAGAAAAATGGCTGTATTTTGATAAAGACGAAGATGAGTGGATGAATGTAAAAAAGCCCTGCCAGTTTCTTGACAGGAAAACCAATATGTGTACCATTTATGAGATCCGTCCCGAAGATTGTGCAGGCTTTCCGCATTTAGTAAAAAAGGATATGAAAGATTATATGCATTTACATCGCCAGAATATTATTCATTGTCCTGCAACTTATAAATGGATTGAGAAATTAAGGGAAAGGATGCTGTTATCGAAGATCATGGTAAAGAAAATTGAAATTGATGTCGATAAATAATCTTTTTTTCACCGCAGAGAACATGAGAAACATGAGGCTACGCTGAGAAAACATAAATGGATTACTCTGCGGAAACTCTATTCACTTATTTCTGCGGTTAAACACCTACATCTTCAATTAAAAAAAATTGCGGTTGCTTATTTTTTTCCATTGTTATAGAAAGTATATCAAACTGAATTAATTTCCAGTCAGGATATAACAATAAAAATTCCTCAGCAGCGCCCATTAAATTTTTTATTTTCTTTTTACTTACATCTTCCTCCGGATGACCAAATGTTGTTGTTCGCCGTGTTTTAATTTCAATAAAATGTAACCTGCTAATTTTTGCAGCAATGATATCAATTTCCCAATGCAGGTGCCGCCAGTTTCTGTGAAGAATGGTATAGCCTTTATCCATCAGGTATTTCACCGCCATTTCTTCACCAAGGTTGCCTGTTAAATTATGATGAGCCATTAAATGCAAAATTAGCAATTTACAATTGGCGAGGTGTAAAAATGTATTGAGTGTCGAAATTTTATTACCTATTTTTGCCATAAATAATTTAGCAATGAAAATAACAAAGCAGGTAGTAGTAAGTTTTATTTTATTGGTAATAATTGCCTCTCTTTATCGGGTTATGCCGGGGAGACCATTTGGCTTTGCGCCCCAAATTGCTATGGCAATTTTTGGAGGAGCAATTATAAAAGATAAGAAGCTTGCTTTTTTATTACCATTACTTTCTATGTTTATCTCGGATGCTTTGTATGAAATTTTATTTAGAAATGGAGTAGGGAATATGCCGGGTTTTTATGAAGGTCAAATTACAAACTATATTCTTTTTGGCTCAATGACTGTTTTTGGATTTTTAATAAAGAAGATGAATGTGGCCAAAATTGTTTTGGCATCCATAGCTGCGCCAACTACTTTTTTCCTGCTTTCTAATTTCTTTGTATGGCTTAGCAATTCTCCGGATGCAGGCTTCTCAAGGCCAAAAACTTTTAATGGCTTAATGATGTGTTATAATGATGGATTACCTTTTTATCCATGGAGCGTTGCATCAACATTAATATTTTCTGCAATATTATTTGGTGGGTACTACCTGTTTACAAAGAGCTATACAACACAAAGGAGTATCGCTTAAGTTTTAGTGAAATTATTTTCTTCCGAAATCTGCTGGATTTTCACCCCAAGCTGCAGTCTCCCATTTAAGTATTTTATTCTCATACTTGTTTTGCTTCAGCCAATTTAAAGCTCTGTCAATTAAGTCAAATAATTCTTCATTCTTTTTACTTTTACTAAGTTTGGTATTTACTTCCTTATTTTTAACCCAACCTATCGCATTTCTGCTATCTGAATAAATTGGAATATTATACCATTTTTTTTGCTGGCAGTATGCTAAAGCATGCACAATAGCTAAAAATTCTACGATATTTATAGTTCCTTCTTCAAAAGGTCCTTTTCTAAATAACTCTTCTTGTGTTTTAGTTTTTACCCCTCTGTATTCTGCAGCTCCTGTTAATGTATTCCATGCTCCATCTACGCTTATGCTTTCCGAAATGGGATTTCCTATTAATTTAATCTGGTCCGGACTCAGCCTGCTATCAAAAATATCCTTACCTATAAAGTCTTTACTGTGTTTTTTAAAGGCCTCTTCTGCAAAATTTCTTGTATTGAAAGATTTATATTCACCATCCGGGAATCCAAAAATTTGTTCCTTACATTTTTCCCAGTTATCAAATACTCCAGTTTTTCTTCCCTTCCATACAACATAATATTTTTGTTTTGCCATAGGGATTGATAGTGAAATTTACTTTTTAAACCTGAAAAACACCCGTTTTAAAATCAGCAATTTCATTATTATTATTTGCTGCTGTTATACATTCAGAAATTATTTTTCTTGTATCTGCCGGATCAATTATATCATCTACCCATAATCTTGCAGCTGCGTAATATGGTGATGTTTGCTTCTCATAGCGTTGTATTATCTCTGACAATAATTTTTGTTCATCTTCCGGGGTAATTGTTTTGCCTTTTGTTTTTAATGAAGCAACATGTATTTGCAATAATGTTTTGGCTGCCTGTTCTCCACCCATAACTGCAATTTTCGCAGAAGGCCACGCAAATATAAATCGTGGGTCATAGGCCTTGCCACACATAGCATAATTGCCGGCCCCATAAGAATTACCAATGATGATCGTAATTTTGGGAACTACTGAATTAGCAACTGCATTCACCATTTTTGCACCATCTTTAATAATACCGCTATGCTCACTTCGGCTGCCTACCATAAAGCCTGTAACATCCTGTAAAAAGATCAAAGGAATTTTCTTTTGGTTACAATTCATAATAAAACGTGCTGATTTATCTGAACTATCATTATAAATAACGCCACCAATTTGTAATTCTCCTTTTTTATTTTTTATATTGAGCCGTTGATTGGCAACAATGCCCACAGCCCATCCATCTACACGGGCATACCCGCATAAAATTGTTTTGCCATAATCCATTTTAAATTCTTCAAATTCTGAATCATCAACAATGCATTTAATAACCTCCACCATATCGTATGGTGAATTATTCCCTTCAGGGAAAATACCGTACAAATATTTTTTGTCTTTTTTAGAAGCAATTGATTTAGTTCTGTTAAAACCTGCTGATGGGTCTTCCCCGAGCTTACTTATTATTTTTTTTACCTGGTCCAAACATTCCTGCTCTGTCTCAAATTTATAATCCGCTATACCGCTAATCTCTGTATGCGTTGCTGCGCCACCTAAAATTTCACTATCAATATTTTCTCCGATAGCTGCTTTTACCAGGTAAGGTCCAGCTAAATAGATTGAACCATTTCCTTCTACCATTAAAGTTTCATCACTCATAATTGGCAGGTAAGCGCCGCCTGCTACACATGCGCCCAGCACTGCTGCAATTTGTGAAATACCCATAGCGCTCATCTTTGCATTGTTTCTGAAAATTCTTCCGAAATGTTCTTTATCAGGGAATATTTCATCTTGCATAGGAAGGAAAACACCGGCACTATCTACCAAATAAATTACCGGTAATTTATTTTCCATTGCAATTTCCTGCATCCTCAAATTCTTTTTCCCTGTAATAGGAAACCATGCGCCAGCTTTTACAGTCTGGTCATTGGCAACTATCACACATTGTCTTCCACTTACGTAACCTATTCCTGCAGCTGTGCCTCCTGCCGGGCAGCCCCCATATTCTTCATACATCTCATAACCTGCAAAAGCCCCTATTTCAATAAATGGTTTTTCATTGTCTCTCAAATATTCTATTCTTTCCCTTGCAGTAAGTTTGTTTTTTTCTCTTTGTTTTTCAATTGCCTTTTTACCACCTCCTTCTTCAATTTTTGTCTTTAAATGTTTTATCCTGCTTAAGGACATTTTCATTGCATCTTCATTCTTATTGAAATCTATATTCATGATCATCGCTCTTATTAATTATTCCTGTTCTGTTTTTAAATTTAATAATCTTCCTTTATGCCATGCTTTCATTTCCCTTCGATAATTTTTTTTATTTTGATTTATTAAACCCGGATCGTCCATACCAGTAAGATCTGGCTTGCCGCCATTTACCCAGGCAGTGTACCAAAAATTAGAAAGATCAGCAGCAGATAAACGCATTTGATTTTCTACCATCCCCTTTAAAGCTGCATGATATTTATCAGCATATTTGTCGCTTAATACGGGTTGATTAAATCGCATAACAGGTTTTCCTGTTTCATAAGTTTTATACAAACTGTCTTTTGGATATGAAGCACGCAATTGCCTTTCAGCAATAAGCAATGTATCTACTAATACACCCGAATGTTTAATTATCCTCCACGTTTCTGAAACTATATCATCAATATATTTCGCATCATCGGTGTAAAAATTGTAAGTACCACCAAATGTTTCCGGTAATCTTGATTCCCAAAAAGAATGAATGCCTTTTTGGTTGGTAAGCTGGCCATCGTAGTTTGATGATGTATGCAATGGAACGTGAGCGTCTCCCAAATAATGTCCAAGTTCTGCTGAAAGAAATATGATCTCCGATCTGTTTTTCCTGGTAAAGGCTAAGGTTAATCTATCCATGAGCGTTTGTATATACCAGGGTAAATAACCGCTCTTCTGCAAAAAAACGCTATCATATTTTGCGTTCGCATCTTTCACTGTTCGTGGTAATGAATCTGCCTGCACTCCAAAATCTTCAATATCAATAAAATGCCTTGCCGGTTCGGCTTTGTCGTTTAGTAATGCTCTTCTCATATCCGGAACAAAAGAACCTTCTGTAATGAAATCAATATGATTGTAGTAAAATATTCTCATTTCAACTGGCAACGCAAATACAGCAGAACGGTTAATATGTTTATGTCCCCAGGCTCCCCAACCAAACAAAATATTGATATAGAGAGTAAGCGTTACAACAATGCATACAATAGACAATTTTCTATTCACTACTTATTACTTTAAACGTTTAAAGATAAGTTGTTGAAAATAAAAATCCCGCAATTGCGGGACTTAAAGAATTTTTTATGAGAACAGTGGTTTTCAGAAGTGTAAAATAAATTAGCTTGACCCTCTTAATAATCATTTTCAGTCTGCTTCTCCCGTTGTTTATTTCTTTCCTCACGCTTTAATATACGTGCCTCTCTTTTTGTCATTTTGTTGGGTATTTTCGAGCTATCAACTTTGGTTTTGTCAGGTTGGATTGTTTCTTTATCCCCGGGTTTATTGGGGTCTTTATTTCCACCTTTATCTTTTCCTTGTACCTGGTTCATATCTTTAAATGCGTCTTTACTAAAATCAGATTCAACAGGCGCAGATAATTCGCTTCCTTCATAATCACCTGCATCTCCATTTCCCTGGTCTTCAGAAATATCTGATCCTTCGCCCCGCTGTACAAGTGCAGAGAAATTTTGATCAGCATAAATAGGATTATTATCAAGTTCAGCGGGTTTTTGAAATACGGCTTTAGGATCTATACCCAACCTTTTATCGGCATATACTTTTTGCATAAAGTACGCAAACTCCGGCATGGCCATTTCATTACCACCGTACGTCCACCTTATCTTTAAAAACGGATCATCACATCCAACCCATGCACCGGCAAGTAGTTGTGGGGTATAACCAATGAACCAACCGTCTGTATTATCATTTGTGGTTCCTGTTTTACCGCCCATTGCACTATTGATACCAAATCTTCCACGCATTGAATGTCCGGTTCCAAAATCAACAACACCCTGCATCATTTTGTACATTGTATAAGCATCTGATTCGCTAATAACCTGTTTGGATTCCGGTTGAAAACTTTCAAGAACATTGCCACTCTTATCTTCAATTCTACTAATAAAAATAGGTTCAGTGCTAAAACCACGGTTAGGGAACATGCTATATGCATGAAGCATTTCAAGTAAGGTAAGATCGGCGGAGCCAAGCGCTATGGAAGGCACTATTGGGATGCTGCTTTTTATACCGGCTAAGTGTGCAAATTCTGCTGTTTTTTTAGGGCCGATACGACTCATAAGATCGTATGCAGCTGCATTTAACGATTTGGCTAAACAATAAGCCATTGTACCGCCAGCTCCTGAAATTGTTTTATCGGCAAGTGTAATTGTTCTGCCTCCGATATAACTATCCGGTGTGAGCCCGGCATCTATTAAAGCCAGAGTATAAAGTAT
>JBPCQG010000218.1:0-3009 GCA_050998315.1 Chitinophagaceae bacterium | reverse complement strand
ATGCAGAGTTGAATAATGGTTCAGCTACTGCAAGGGCGCTTAAATTAGTCACCGATCTAAGGGTTAAAAGGTATTTATCTACGGTCGTTCCATCTGCACCGACGGGCGACTTTCTTGATTTTATTTTCGATGAGCGTTCACGTGAGTTGTGTTACGAAGGCCAGCGATGGTTTGATTTGGTTAGAACAGGTCGTTTAATTGATGCAGTTAAAGCAACTTTGCTATCTGTTAGTACTACTACCGCTCCCATTAATATACAGCCTAAACATTATTTATACCCAATCCCTATAAATGAGATACTGAATAATTCTGCAATAGACGTTACAGACCAAAACCCCGGTTATTAAATTATATGATTAAATACCTAGCCTTATTTTATTTCTTTTTCATCATTGCAAAAGAAAACAAGCTACGGGGTCAGCAAATAGTTTTACGTGCATCTGATTATATTTCTCTTTCTGATAGTGATGCAGTAACCGGAGTTTTAAAGCTTTTAAAAGACGCCCGGGAACGTAAGGCCACTAAAATAATTTTTCAAAAAGGCACTTACCATTTTTATGATGATCTTGCTTTTGAAAGATATGCATACATCAGCAATCACGACTTTGGTGCAAGAAGAATGGCTTTCCCGCTTATAGATTTTCATAACCTGGAGATAGATGGCGGAGGTGCAGAATTTATTATGCATGGGCTTATTATCCCGTTTTCAATCGAGAACTCCTCAAATATCGAAATCAGTAATGTAAGGGTTAACTGGTCCAGCCCAACGCACAGCGAACTTAAAGTTGTTGGCGTTAGCAATGATGCAAAAAATCCTTATGTGGATTTTGAAATCAGTGATCAATATCCGTATGAAATTAAAAACGGTGAACTTCTATTTACAAAAAAAGGTTTTCAGCATAACCTTGAAAACGGGGTTTACTTTGATCCAATAAAAAATGCTGTTGCTTACCAGAGCCGCAATATGTCGCCACCTTTAAACAGGGAGGTAAAACAATCGGTAAAAAACTGGAGCACTCTTGAAAGTACTATTTACCCGGTTGATAAGAATGACCCCGCATTTAGAAACCGCGGAATAGAAAACAGCATTATAGCAACTCAACTTCAACCAGGACTAATAAGAGTATCAGGGGTAAAAACACAACTGCCGAAAATAGGATGGGTACTGGTAGCCAAAGGCATGAACGGTTATAACCGGCTTGCACCCGCATTCAGGTTGTATCATTCTGATAATATTGAACTTAATAATGTTACCGTTCACCATGCAAGTGGCATGGGACTGATTGCAGATAATTGTAAGGATGTTACATTAAATTCCTTCAATGTAATGCCCGATAAAAAAGATGGCAGGATGATAGCAACAACGGCTGATGCAACACATTTTGTTGGTTGCAGGGGTTTAATTAAAATGGACAATTGTCGTTTCGAAAACCAGTTTGATGATGCGACAAATATTCATGGTACTTATTTTGAAGTAATGGATTTTAAAGGTCGTACTGCCGGGTTAAGGGTAGGACACTTTCAACAGTCAGGCTACCAGTTTGCCCGTTCCGGGGATACGATTTATGCAGTAGATCCTCATGTCGCTTCCACCCACTTATCAATGCTTATTGTAGATACTGTGGAGATGGTTAACCCCCGGTATTTTAAAGTTACTTTCAAGCAGGAGATTGGTACTCTTCTCAAAACAGGTTACTATCTTGAAAACAGTTCAGCATATCCTGAAGTTGAAATTAAAAACTGCACACTGATAAATAACAGGGCAAGAGGCTTCCTGATATTAACTCCGCGAAAAGTGCTGATAGAAGGAAATACATTCAGCAATATGATGTCTGCTATCCAGGTTCCTAATGAATTTACATTCTGGTACGAGTCGGGATATGTAACCGACCTTACTATCCGCAACAATACTTTTTTAGATGGCTCTTACGGAACACCCAAGCCTATAGCGCTTATTAATATACTGGCAGTTTCAAAAAACAACGAATATATACATGGACGTATCAATATAGAGAATAACACTTTTACGACTTTTGGCTCCGCAATTCTTCGTGCAGAGTTTGCGAAAAACATAATTTTCAAAAATAATATCATTAAATATTCAGGCAATTATCCGCTCAATACCGATAAGCCGGTTATAGATTTTGAAACTGTTGGCAGCGCCGATATTTCAAGTAATAAATATGATGCTGTTTTCAAAAATTTCATTTCAACTGAACATATCCCTGTTAAGCTTATCAATAAAAACAATGAAATTATTAAAGCAACTAAAAAATAGAAAGCTGTTGGGCGGGCTGTCTTTGCTAATACTTATATCAGCAGGATATGTAGGTGTAAGCTCGTTTAAAGAATATTTACCACCGGCAAAAATTGAACTTTTAACCAGTGGTTATCCGCGGGCATTCTTTTTTCGCCGCAGCGAAAACCTGATAACTGCCGGGTATGAAAACTGGGAAAAAACTTTTAACCGCTTAGGTGGCATAATGGGTAAAAACCTGAATGAAGAAATTTTAAACAGGAAAGTTACTTTGCCTTTCTTTCAGAAATTTAAACAGAGAAATCCACAGCAGGCAGTTTTTCTTCACTACAATGGAAATGCTCGTGATCCCTTAGACGGTTCCATTTTTTACCAGGGTCATTGGGTTTACTATGAGGGCACTTCTCTTTTACAAGATATTGATGAAGAAAATAAACAGGTAACTATCAAAGTAAAAGATGCTTCTATTTTTAAGACAAAGACGGGCAGGGCTAAAAATAGAAATGATGATTTGGTAATTTGTAAAACAAATGCTGATGGCAGCTTAGACTGGAATTATGCAGAACAATTAACCCTTGTAGATGCAGATTATAAGACTAATACACTTACCGTTAACAGGGGAAAATATGGAACAAAGCCTTTAAAATTTATGGCTGGTAAATGTGTTGTAGCGCCACATGCAGTTGAAGGACCGTGGGGAGACAACAACAATCTATTGTGGTTATATAATCATTCAACAACTTGTCCAAAAG
>JBPCQG010000099.1:0-9484 GCA_050998315.1 Chitinophagaceae bacterium | reverse complement strand
TCCATTTAAAAAACTTCGTCTGTATTGAAAAAAATAGTATTCACCTTTTTCACGGTAATTATCTTCACCCTAACATTTTCACAAACTAAAAATAAAGAAAATGGCATAACCCGTTGCGGTACTATGCTCAGAGTTGACCAGATATTTCAATCTGATGCGCAGGCAAGAATCCGGGCTGAACAACTTTCAAAAGTTATTCCTTCAGGGCCTTCCTTAAATAATTACCGTACCAATGCAATAGTAACAATTCCTGTTGTTGTACATATTGTTTTACCTAATCCGGAATTTGTTACTGATGCTGATGTGCAATGGCAAATAGATAAACTAAACCTGGATTATTCAGGATTTAATCCGGATAGCACAAATATTCCTCCCGAGTTTCAGGCAGTCAGGGGTCATACCCAGATAAGATTTACATTGGCAAGAAGATCACCTTCCGGGGCACTTTCAAATGGTATTGATAGAGTACGCAGCAGTGTAGGTTCCAATGTAAACAATACAATAGATCCAATAAAAAGAACAGCGCAGGGAGGCGCTGATGTTTGGGATCCAAGTTCTTATTTAAATTTTTGGGTTGGTATTGATGCAAGCGGAAAGGGCTTATTAGGATATGCGCAATTTCCCTCGTCTGGCAAAACTGCTGATGATGGTGTATTTATCAATGCCATAAGTTGGGGAAATAATCCATGTTATACATCCCCCGCATATAATTTAGGCAGGTCGGCGGTACATGAAACAGGTCATTATCTTGGCTTGTTACACACCTGGGGTGATGATGGTTCAGCATGCACAGGGGATGATTTCAAAAGCCTGACTGCAGTAGGTTCATCTTGTATTTTACCTGCAGGGCTTTTTAATCCAACAGGGCAGGGCAATACCGCATCTGATATCGGGGATACTCCTAATCAAGCCTCAGAAACAACTAATTGCCCTTCAGGCATTATAGTAGATTCATGCTCAAAAACTCCACCGGGTAAAATGTACCAGAATTTCATGGATTATACCCAGGATGCCTGCTATAGCCTGTTCACAAAAAAACAAACAGAACGAATGGAGTGGGTTATTGATAATTGCCGTTCCGGTTTAAAAACTTCGATGGCTGGTACAATTCCTTCCGGTGCTGTAACAATAGATGCTGCTCCTTCTCAACCTGTAAATCCCGGAGGGTTAGAAGTTGTTGGCTGCAATTCTTTTTCTTATCAAAGTGTAATTCCCTGTCCCGGTAATTTTATTCCAAAAGTAAGGATCAGAAATAATGGCTTAAATACTTTAAATACAGTTACTGTTGGAATGATAATAAACAGGGGACCACCAACAACGTTGAACATCTCACCAAACCTTCCTTTTGGATATACAACTGTTGTAAGTTTTCCAACTATTGCTGTTACTACTGGAATTTATACGATAAAATTTTATACAAAAAGTCCTAATGGTGTTAATCCTGATCAGGTGCCTTCTAACGATACACTTACAACTACATTAACGGTTGCCACTCCGCTTTCAGTGCCTGTTACAGAAGGTTTTGAAAGCAGTACATTTCCTCCGCCGGGATGGACAATTCGAAATCCTAATGGAGATTTTACCTGGGTAAGAGTAACACCAGGGCATAACAGTAATTTTTCTGCAGCAATAGATAACTATAACAATGATGCCTCTGGCAAGATTGATGAATTGCGAACACCAAGAGTTACATTCGCCCCAGGTGATTCATCTGTAATTCTATCTTTTGATGTAGCTCATAAGTATTATCCTGATTCTACAAATTATGATACGTTGAGTATTCTTGTTTCCAAGGATTGTGGCGCCTCATTCACAACTGTATACAAAAAATGGGGAGCTGAACTTGCGACTGCGGATACATCTACATTACCGTACATAACTCCTTTAAATTCTGACTGGCGAACAGATAAAATAACCATAAGGGGTAGCCTTTTATCCTCAGGAAATATTATTGTTGCTTTCAGAAATACAAATCGTTTTGGTAATAATATATTTCTTGATAACATAAATTTTGCTAAGCCTGCCCCGGGTGATCTCCAGCTTATTTCTATAGATCAGCCTGCTGCTATCATTTGTTCTCCCTCTGTAACACCTGTGGTAACTGTTCAAAATACGGGCGGTGAGGCAGTGGCAAGCTTTAATATTTCTTACAGTGTGGACAATGGCGCTCCGGTTACTACTACTTTAACGTCATTAAACTTTCCACCGGGTCAACTATTAAGTGTAACGTTAGATCCTTCCTTTACAGTTACGGCCGGCAGTCATATAATAAAAGTTTTTGTTTCAAATGTTTTAACCGCTGTGGGATCCAGAGACCAAAACCCGTCGAATGATTCATTAACAAGGGTATTTACATTGGTAGGCAGCTTAAGTGCCCCGGTTACCGAAGGATTTGAATCTTCAAATTTTCCACCTGTAAATTGGGGGGTAGATAATCCTGATGGTTCCATAACATGGGAAAGAACAACAACAGCTGCAAAATCAGGAAGTGCATCAATGGTAATAAGAAATTTTGATTACCCGGTTGCAAGTACCATTGATAAATTTGTTTCGCCTGTAATTAGCGGCATAACTAATTTCGATTCTTTATTCGTATCCTTCGATCTTGCGTATGCACCGGGTGTTGATGGTATAATTGGAAAAATTGATACTTTGGAATTGCAGGTGAGCAGAAATTGCGGCCAAACTTTTACCACTGTTTGGCAAAAAGGGGGAGCTGATCTGCTAACAACAAAACGTACCGGAAGGTTTACACCTACTGCAAATGACTGGAAAAACATCAAAACTTATTTAACCCCTTTTGTAAGAAGCCCAAGTTTTCAGTTATATTTTGTCGCAAAGAGTAATAAGCAAAATAACCTTTACATAGATAATATAAACGTGTATGGAATTACATTACCACAACGCTTAAAGGACAGGGGTTATATTATTTATCCAAACCCATTTGTAAAGTCATTTGTAATACAGCATTATCTTGTGCCTATTAATCTGCAAAAAATAACACTTTATAATTCAATAGGCCAGGCAGTTTGGGAAAAAACAGTTGACGGCCAGGCAAGCAGTTTAATTACAGTTGACGCTGCAAATCTATCTCCTGGGGTTTATCTGGTTAACCTTACATACAAGGATAAAATAATTGTTGAACGGGTCGTAAAAAATTAAGCTATTAATTTAAAAAAGAGGTTGCAGAATGCAGCCTCTTTTGTTTTACAATGCATGCGTAAGTAACTTTGTATAAATAATACATTTCATGAAAAAAGAGTTCCTGAAGAGTTTGATTTTAGAAGCTGCGGCAGATAAAGATCTCAGAATTATTGCGGAAAAAATATTTGACAAACAAAGAATAAGTGATGAAGATGGATTACTGTTATTTGAAAAAGGAAGTCTTTCATTTTTAGGAACATTGGCAAATTACATAAGAGAAGATCTCCACGGAGATAAAACATATTTCAACAGAAATTTTCATATTGAGCCAACGAATGTTTGTGTATTTGCCTGCAAGTTTTGTTCTTACTCAAGATTGTATGCCCACCGTGATGAAGGATGGGAATTAAGTATGCAGCAAATGCTTGATATTGTAAAAAGCTACGATGGCAAACCTATAACCGAAGTGCATATTGTGGGAGGAGTTCATCCAAAAATGAATCTGGAGTTTTTTTGTGAGCTATTGCAAAAGATAAAACAACACAGACCGGCATTACACATTAAAGGTTTTACGGCTGTTGAATTAGATTATATGTTTCGCAAAGCAAAATTGAGCATGGAAGAAGGTATGAAAAAAATACATGACGCGGGGCTTGATTCATTACCCGGTGGTGGTGCGGAAATTTTTCATCCTGAAATAAGAGAACAGATTTGTGATGATAAGGTTGATGCTACCGGCTGGTTACATATTCATGAAGCTGCACATAAACTTGGTATGCATTCAAATGCTACTATGTTGTATGGACACATTGAAAAATATTGGCATCGTATAGATCACATGCGTAGATTAAGAGAGCTGCAGGATAAAACGCATGGTTATAATACTTTCATTCCTCTTAAATTTCGTAATAAGTACAATGATATGAGTGATGTAGCAGTATCTTCAATTGTTGAGGACATGAAGATGTATGCAGTTGCACGAATTTATTTGGATAATTTTCAACATCTGAAAGCTTACTGGCCTATGCTTGGCAGGCAGAATGCACAACTCTCCCTTTCTTTCGGAGTAAATGATATTGATGGAACTATTGATGACTCAACAAAAATTTACTCAATGGCAGGCAGTGAAGAACAAAATCCTGCAATGACAACTGAAGAATTAGTAACGTTGATAAAACAGGTAAAACGTACACCTGTTGAAAGAGATACTTTATATAATGTTGTGAAGGATTACAGTGAAACAGAAGAATTTGATGTTGCGTTGAATTAAGAAACCCGCTCTGTTCAGTCATTCATCAGCGGTTATTAACAAGATTGATAATTAATTTTATCATCAGTTCTTTATCAGCAGCATCGCTTTGTGCCACCAGTAATGCAAGCGCCACCAATGCATTGTCATTTATCTTAAGTTCGCCTGATCTTTTAAAACGATGCTTATTCTTTTCTAAAAACCATATAAATAAAAAAGCGCCAATGCGTTTATTACCATCAGTAAACGGATGATTTTTGATAACAAAATATAAAAGATGTGCAGCCTGCTCTTCAATGCTCGGGTATAAATATTTACCATCAAATGTTTGAACAATGCTTTTTAATATTCCAGAAAAGCTTTTGTCTTTTTGATTGCCAAAAAGTTTTGATGCTTCTTTCTTTTTTATCAGTTGCTTCTTCAGTTCTTCAATTGCCTTTATAGCATCGCTGTATTCAATTTCATAAGTGATGTTTTCATTGAGTTGCTCTTCAGGAAGATTATTGCTATCGAACTGATTGAGGAGAATAAAGCTTTGGGTGTAGTTAGTGATTATATCTAGCAGACCTCTTGTTTCAGTAACAGATAATTCTTTTGTTTCACCTGACTGCTGAATGATATTTACTACCTGCTGTAATTGTTCTAGTCGCTTTTGGTTAATGGCATAACCTTGAACGAGATAATCCTTTAATCTTCGTGTTGCCCACTGGCGGAATTGAGTACCTCTTTTTGAATTTACCCTGTAGCCTACAGAAATAATTGCGTCAAGGTTATAGTGCAGAATGTCTCTTGTAACTGTTTTATTGCCTTCTTTTTGAACTTGTGCAAATTTTGCACAAGTTTGCTTTTTATCAAGTTCTTTAGTTCCGAAAATATTACTTAGATGTTTTACAACTGAGGTTCTGTCTGTGGAAAATAAGTCAGCCAGTTGATACTGATTCAACCAAACTGTATCCTCCTCAAACTTTACTTCAATTTGGGTTTCACCGTCTTTTGCTTTATATATTTCAATCTGGTTCATTTTAATTGGCTGAGCTGGTATGTAAGAAATCCTTAACTGGTTATAAATTTAACTTAATTATTTATTGCAATTGGTAAGCCTCATTACAAATGCGGAAATATTATTTTAGAGCATCAGATTGTGATTCCAAGCTTCGGCATTTGTTGGTGTTTTGTCTAACAAAGTTTTGTTGTTACCTCACAAGACCAACAACGGCGAGAGTTTAGACAATCTAATAATACATTTGCGATTAAAAAGCGAAGGGGGCATTCGTCTATAAAGTTTGCACGAAGATTTATAAACTAATATGAGATTGCTTCGTCGTTCCTCCTCGCAAAGACGAGCATTGGTTACTCACTTGTACTTTAAGTTCTTTATGCAGCTTAATTGTGGGATAATTTTCTCAGCGGATCTTCATTAAAGCTTTTGCGAAAACGAGACCTCTGAAACGGAAGAAGGCTTGCCGATTACAGAAAAGAACTAACGTCTTTGCGAGGAGGAGGCACGACGACGAAGCAATCTAATAATACATTTGCGATTTAAAAAAATAGTTGCATTCATCCATGAAATGTATGCAGGAATTTATAATTCAAGGTGAGATTGCATCGTCGTGCCTCCTCGCAAAGACGAGCATTGGTTACTCACTTGTACTTTGAGTTCTTTATGCAGCTTAAGTTAGGGATAATTTTCTCAGCGGGATTGAAAAAGAGAAACAAATTAAAGGTGGAAAGCAGAAAAGATAAAGAAGCATTCATTAATACAAATCATGAATCCAACATGGAAAGATTTGTGGGCAGAAATTCAGGAGTTATAGTTTAATATGAGATTGCTTCGTCGTTCTCTTTATCTAATCCTCGTTTGTCACGAGGACTAATAGTCCAAACTAAAAAAGCGAATTCAATATTTATAAGCCTTTTCTGTAATAACCTCTTGCAATGCCTTATCACTGATTAGATATTTATCCCCACTCATTATTGAAAGCTAATACAATTGTTTATACTTAGCCCTCGTTGCAAACGAGGACTAGTTTGTGGGTAAAAAAGGAAGAAACGACCGAAGCGTAAAATATCTTATTAATTTTTTAGAAGTGCCATATTAAAGATGGCATTTTTCATTTGCTTTGGATGATAGAACCTAAAGGCCAGCAGAGAGAGACAGGCTGCAATGGCTATTGAATGAAATGAATAAAGAAGTCCAAAGAATTGGCTGAGTAACAAATTATAAACTATGGAGAGATGATAACCATGCAGTTTACATTGATAAAAGGAAAATAAGGATACTGGAAGGTTGTATGGTAAAAATAATTTAGCTCATTCATCAGCAATTAATTCATCATGATTAATACCAAAAAAAGGATTGATTCTTAAACTGTTTCTTTTAAATCAAAATTGAAAAGAAGATTAACTTTCTTTCTTCTTTTGTTCCTCTTCATTGATCTTCATAAAAGGTTTTAAAATGTCGATCGGAACAGGGAAAATGGTAGTTGAATTATTCTCTGTTGCAATTTCACGCAATGTTTGCAGGTAACGCAATGTGAGTGCACTTGGTTGCTCGCTTAAAATTTTTGCTGCATCGCTTAAACGCTGTGAAGCCTGAAATTCACCTTCTGCAGAAATCACCTTAGCCCTGCGTTCTCTTTCTGCTTCAGCCTGCTTAGCCATAGCCCGTTGCATTTCCTGTGGAAGATCAATCTGCTTTACTTCCACATGAGAAACCTTTACGCCCCAGGGTTCTGTTTGTGAATCAATGATCTGTTGCAGGCGTTGATTTATTTTTTCTCTTTGTGAAAGAAGATCGTCCAGTTCTGATTGACCTAATACACTTCGCAATGTTGTTTGAGAAAGTTGAGACGTACCTGACAAAAAATTTTCAATTTCTATAATAGCTTTTTGGGGATCAACCACACGAAAATAAATTACTGCATTTACTTTAATGGAAACGTTATCCTGTGTAATAACATCTTGCGGGGGCACATCCATTACTACAGTTCGCAAACTCACTTTTACCATTTTATCAATAATTGGTATAAGCAAAATAAGCCCGGGCCCTTTAACGCCACCACTGAGAACCCTGCCCAGCCTGAAGATAACGCCACGCTCATACTCCCTGAGAATGCGTATGGCACTGGCAAGAATATATAAAGCAAATACAATGATAATTACTGGTGCTAAAGGAAATTGTTGCATTTCTGTTTTTTTAAAATTTAATTAATAAAATATTTTTAAATTTATATAATTCAAATGTTGTTAAGAATCCTTCACTTGCTCAACGTATAATGTAAGGCTTTTTATTCCTTTAACAACAATTTTTTCACCTGTATTGATTTTTCCTGAGAGAGATTCGGCATTCCATATTTCACCATTAACCTTTACTGTACCCAAAGGACTCAGTATAGTATTCACTTCCCCGGTTTTTCCAATTAAAGTCTGCACTCCTGTTACAGGTTTTAAACGTTGTGCTTTTAATCCCATACCTGCAATAAAAAGAAAAAATAATGCAGTTACTGTGGTGCATCCTATTATTATACTCCATGAAAGGGATACAAAATTTTCTGCAGGGCTGGTTCTGAATAAAAACATTGAGCCTAATAGAACTGATACAATGCCTCCAATAGTTAAGATGCCATGACTTATTATTTTTATTTCCAGTAAAAACAGGATAATACCAAAAATGATTAAAGAGAGACCTGCATAATTAACAGGCATTGAACTCATGGAATAAAAAGCAAAAATGAGAAAGATAACACCGGCAATTCCCGGGAATATTGATCCCGGGTTAAACAACTCAAACATAATTCCATAAAAGCCAAGCATCATCAACATATAAGCAATGTTGGGGTCGCTTAGTCTGTTTAATATTTTTTGAAAGAAGCCCATTTCACTGGATTGTATATGTGCATTTTTGGTTTGAAGTATTTTAGTTCCACCGCTAACTTCAACCTTCTTCCCGTCAATTTGAGCAAGAATTTCCTGGTCATTATTAGCGATATAATCAATAACATTTTTTTCCAATGCTTCTTCTTCAGTTATTGAAACACTATAGCGTACGGCATCTTCAGCCCACTCAACATTTCGTTTGCGTTTTTCAGCAATGGTTCTTATAAAAGCCGCTGCATCATTCGTTCCTTTAGCATTCATAATGGTATCAGGTGTTGACTGCAATGAAACAGGATGCGCTGCGCCGATATTTGTTCCCGGTGCCATTACGGCAATGTTAGCAGCCAGGGTAATAAAGACACCTGCAGAACCGGCATGTGCACCGGCAGGAGAAACATATACGATTATGGGTATAGGCGACTTGAGCATATCGCTTACAATTTCTCTCGTAGAAGTTAATAAACCACCTGGTGTATTAAGATGAATGAGAAGACATTCAGCTTTTTCAGTTTCAGCTTTTTCAATGGCATTATGGATATACTCTGCAGATGCAGGATTAATACCTCCATTAATTTTTATAGAGAGAACTGTTTGGGCAAAAAGGATTGCAGGTGAAAAAAACAGTGCAGTGATAATTATATAAAATCGCTTCATAAAAATAATTTCAGGATGAAGCTTTTATTACAAACCCATATCTGTAATTTACTTATAAGTGAAGGCAAAACAAAAGTAAAGATGGGATGACGATGATTATTTTTCAATTAAATCTTAATTATTATAAAAATATTTATTGAAACTGTAAGTCTATTAGTCTGTAGTCGCAAACTACGGACAGCAATTCTTTTATTATTTAAACAGACTAAGGATAGCGAGGGGTTGACACTGACCACGGATTGATTTTTTTTATTGCACTAACAAATCCGCCATCAACTCCGCCTGCTTCAAAACTGTTTCAATTGCCTTTGCCTGTTTGTCCGGTGGATAGCCATATTTAGTAAGTGAACTAACGTCTTTGCGAGGAGGAGGCACGACGACGAAGCAATCTAATAATACATTTGCGATTAAAAAGCGAAGGTTGCATTCGTCTCTAAAGTTTGCACGAAGATTTATAAACTAATATGAGATTGCTTTGTCGTGCCTCCTCGCAAAGACGAAAACTTTTAATTAACGAAAGGAAGGATGTAATTACTTAAAAAACTTGCTGCGAGTTGGGGT
>JBPCQG010000090.1:0-9425 GCA_050998315.1 Chitinophagaceae bacterium | reverse complement strand
AAATTATCCTAATAAAAGTATCTTCGTTGAAATTGTTCAGATAAAAAAATTGTGTTCCAACACTTCAATCCCAATTACCTTGCCACAATTGTTTTTGCGCCTAAAGAAAAAGAAACTTTAGTGGAATGGACAGTGCTGTTTGAAACAACTGAATTGTTTGAAACAGTAGCCATCTTTTGTGATCGCCGCTACGACACTGTCTTCCTGTATCACAACGGAGCAGAATCTTACTATGCCGCCAGGGCGTTCCGTGGCTCGCTAATTGTCTAAATTTTCCGCCTTTGCTGGTGTTCTGTTTTCCACCAACAAAGATTTCAAAAAGCGGGGAAGTTTTAGTATTTGGAAAAGATTGCCTAAAATTGGCGTGAATTTTAAAACAATGTCAAACAAATAATAATATCAAATGGCTGAAAAAAAATCAAAACTGGCTGTAATAAAAACAAAACCAACCACTGCAAGCGTGGAGGACTTTATCAATAGTGTTAAAGATGAACAAAAGCGAAAAGACAGTTTTGTGCTTTTGGAAATGATGAAAAAAGCAACCGGGGAAGAGCCAATATTATGGAGCAGCTCAGTCATCGGTTTTGGCATGAAGAGATACAAAAGTCCCACCACTGGCAGGGAAGTTGATTGGCTCCTGATAGGTTTTTCTCCCCGTAAAGCAAATTTATCGTTGTACCTCATGATAAGTATTAAGGAGCGGGAAGCCGCTCTTAAAAAGCTGGGTAAGTATAAAACGGATGGCGGTTGTATATATATAAATAAATTGGAGGATATTGATCTGAAAGTTCTGAAGGGTATGATAGATGCATCATTAAATCGAAAGTAGAATACTTTGTCAAATTAAGGTTGATTTTTAATTTAGAAGGCCAAACAATGGCAGTAAGAATTGGAGAAATTGAGAACAATCGTTCTCGACTGTGCACTCACTGCAATGATAAACATCATTAGCTTTGAATAAAGAAATCAATATGTCAAACAACAGCGTAACATCACACAGAGTTCTTAAAGCAGCACCCGAAAAGGTTTATCGGGCATTTACCGAATCTAATGCCCTTGCATCATGGCTTCCACCCTATGGGTATATATGTGTGGTTCATAACATGGACGTGAAACCGGGCGGCAATTACAAGATGTCCTTCATCAATTTTTCTACAGGCAAAGGACATTCTTTTGGCGGAAAATATCTTGAAATCAAGCCAAATGAGTTTTTAAAATACACCGACAAATTTGATGACCCTAATTTGCCCGGGGAAATGATCACTTCAGTTTGGCTCAGGAAAGTTTCTTGCGGTACAGAACTTAAAGTCATCCAGAAAGGCATCCCTGAGGCTATACCAATTGAAATGTGTTATTTGGGATGGCAGGAATCATTACAGAAATTAGCAAAATTAGTTGAGCCGGAAACTCCGGATGCCTGATGGGCAGTGACTAAGCTCACTTTATTTCAGTGTATCAATAATGAATAGCTTGAATCCTAAGGTTGATTTTTATTTTAATAAAGCCAAAAAGTGGCAGGAAGAATTGCAAAAATTGAGGATGATCGTTCTTGACTGTGGGCTGACCGAAGAATTGAAGTGGGGTGTTCCTTGTTACCTGTTTCAGAAAAGTAACATCGTTTTAATACATGGGTTTAAAGAATACTGTGCGCTTTTATTTTTCAAAGGTGCCTTGTTAAATGATCCCAATGGTATTCTGATCCAACAAACTAAGAATGTGCAGGCGGGACGCCAGATTCGGTTCACCAATGTTGGGGAAATAGTTAGGATGAAACCCATCCTGAAAGCCTATATTTATGAAGCCATTGAAGTGGAAAAAACCGGTTTGAAAGTGAATTTTAAAAAGAGTACAAAATTCATAATTCCTGAAGAATTTCAAAATAAATTCGATAAGATCCCTGCCTTGAAAACTGCTTTTGATGCATTGACGCCGGGACGGCAAAGAGGATACATTCTTTATTTTTCTGCACCCAAACAATCCAAAACCCGGGAGGCGAGGGTTGAAAAATGTATGCAGCAAATTCTCAATGGAAAGGGATTAAATGATCAGTAATTCGATGAGAAAATAAACTAATCAAACTTGAAGATATTACCTCACTTTGCGTTCATTCGAACTCCTTTATCCACAGCCGTGTCTGTTCTCATAGCTGGCCGGGCAGGACACGGAGACAATCCTAAAGTAAGATTTGTTTTATCTTAACTTCATGGCTGTTAAAACACCAATCGAACATACAGAAGGAATGTATTTTGTTACATTTACCTTTCAGCAGGATTGTAGTTGTAAACCTTGCACCGGTAGATATAAGAAAAAGCGGAACTGCTTTTGATCTTCCCATTGCCATTGGCACATTGGCGGCAAGCGATCAATTTTGGGTATGCAAATAAACTATATAACTTCTATGGCACAATTGGGTTTGCTTACAAAACAGTTACATTTTTACAAACTTTCTTGCTAAACAAAATAACATAATTTATAAAAACCTTACCGGATGATAAACGATCGGCAATCACCAATAGAAATTAGTAAAGATGAATTCAAAAAAATTGGCTATCAGCTGATTGATACAATTTCCAATTTTATCGGTACGATTAAGGACAAACCCGTTACACCCGGAGAGTCCTCCAGGCAATTGCAAAAAATAATTGGTACTTCATCGCTACCCGAAAGTGGTACATCCGCTGAAGAATTACTTTTCAAAACTTCTGACTTATTATTCAACCATTCGCTATTGAATGGTCATCCAAAATTTTTAGGTTACATCACTTCATCTGCAGCTCCAATTGGTGCATTGTCAGATTTGTTAGCTGCAACAGTTAACCCAAATGTTGGCGCTCAGATACTAAGCCCCATAGCAACCGAAATTGAAAAGCAAACCGTGAAATGGCTTGCAGAGTTTATTGGTGTTTCTCCAACCTATGGAGGAATATTAGTTAGTGGAGGTAACATGGCAAACTTTACAGCTTTTTTAGCTGCGAGAACTGCAAAAGCACCCAAGGACGTAAAAGAAAAGGGTATCTCGAATGCGACTACAAAATTGGTGATCTATTGTTCAAAAACTACCCATACGTGGATTGAAAAGGCGGCTGTTTTATTTGGTCTTGGCACCAAATCTATTCGATGGATACAAACAGATGCTGCAAATAAAATGGATAATGAAGTTTTAGAACAGACTATAAAAGACGATCTTAAAAATGGCTGCAAACCAATTATGATAATTGGTACCGCCGGCGATGTTAGCACCGGGGTTGTTGATAACCTGAAGGCAATTGCTGTTATTTGTAAAAGGCATGACTTATGGTTTCATGTTGACGGAGCTTATGGTATTCCGGCAGCTGTTATTCCGGAACTAAAACATTTATTTGAAGGTATTGAAGAAGCAGATTCCATTGCCCTTGATCCTCATAAATGGCTGTACAGTCCGCTGGAAGCGGGATGTACTTTAGTAAAAAATCCAAACCACTTAATTGAGACCTACAGTTCCCATCCTGTATATTATAACTTTAATAATAACGATGAAGACTTAACTCAAAATTATTATGAATACGGCTTTCAAAATTCACGGGGTTTCAGGGCATTAAAAGTCTGGCTCATGTTACAACAGGTAGGACGGAGTGGTTATATTAAAATGATTGGTGAAGATATTCAACTATCAAAATTACTATTTGATCTGGCAAAAGAACATTCAGAACTTGAGGCGATTACACAAAACTTAAGCATTACAACATTACGATATGTTCCATTAGATTATACTCATGATAATGAAAATAAGGAAGCCTATTTAAACACTTTAAATGAAGCATTATTGAATGAATTACAACATGGAGGCGAAGTATTTTTATCAAATGCTATGGTACTGGAAAAGTATTGTTTAAGAGGTTGCATTGTAAATTTCAGAACTTCAAAAAAAGATATAGAAGAGATTATAGAAATAATAGTTAGAGAAGGCAAAAAAATGCACATCAAGCTTCAGGTAAAATAGCAGGCAACCCTCAAATAAAAATATAGCCTGTTACAACAAAACATTCCCTCGTGTTTCTAACAATGCATAAAGCATACAGAACATAGCGTAACACTCCTTAGAACAAAATAAGTTTTTATCTTACATCATTCTGGAAAATGAAAATATAGGCCTTTATCCAGGCTGCCTGCTAAGCCTGTTAAAGCAGAACTCATAAAAATTCGATATGAAGAAATCAAGATCTTTTTCGGGATGCTTTTTGGGAATTACAATTTTATTAATTGCCTGCTCAACTGCAAAAAATAATAAAAGCCCTCTGCTTGAACCTTATAGCCCCGTAGATAAAGAATTGTACAATACTATCGTTTACCTTGATAGTGTTTTATTTGAAGGTTACAATACATGCAAGCTGGATAGATTTGAAAAATATTTTTCAGAGGATATAGAGTTTTATCATGATAAAGGGGGCTTAACCACATCTAAAAAAGAATTATTAGAATCGCTGAAAAAAAATATATGCGGAAAGGTAACAAGGGAGCTTATAAAAGGCAGTATAGAAGTATATCCTATTCATAATTATGGAGCAGTGCAAATAGGTAGTCACCGCTTTCATAATAACCAGGAACCATCGGGCACTCCTTCACGGATCGGAAAGTTTGTTCATACCTGGCAATATAAAAATGGCGAGTGGAAAATTACCCGGGTAATTAGTCTGCATTAGTTTTTAAAAGTTGACTATCATTGTAAGCCCGTACCCTTAGCCTAATCTTATAACTCCATGTTCAGCCACTTTTTAAAACCAACTCTCGCTGATCTGCAAATTTCAACTACATTTAATAATCATACTCTCTTCTACCAATATTCCACCTTATACCAACACTAAGCATTGAGGTATTATTTGTTGAAGAGGATTCTCTTACTTTAAAAGTTCTGAATAATGCAGTGGCATCAACAAAAAGATTTTCCCTTAATTCATAAGAAGCAACAAAGGTGGCATTCAAACAACTTGCCCGGTATCCGCTGCCGATATAAAAACCATACTCTCTTGGTCGTGTAACATAATTTTCAAGGGGATTACCGCCAAAGTTTCTTCCCAGTGAGTCCAGCCCCTGTACATAATAAATAAGCCTGCCGTATAAATATATTTTTGGCTTGGGCTGGTATTTAGCAATACCTATAAATTCCCTGAAATTGGCTCCCAGCGGATGCGCCAGTGGTTGATTATAATGAGTGTAGTTGGCAATTGTATCGTTGTGCGAATAAGTGAAAGGGCGGGCTAAGTTTATTTCCCCCTGTAAGTCAAGATTATTTATATTAAAGGCATCTACATATTTTAAACCTAATTGTATGGCATATTTATTTGCCCAATAACCCGTATTCTTTTTTAATTGTGCTAATACAAATTCATCCAATAAAAGCTGACCGTACACTTGTGCGGTATGCGCAACATTTGCTTTAAAATCAATACCTGCAACAGCATTATCCGGGCTGCCAACAGTACCTTCAATATGCCTGTAAAAAATTATCGGGTTTAAATATTGAAAATCAAAATGATTCTTTCGCCCAAATATCACACCTTCAAACAAACCAATGTTTAGCCATTTTGTAACATCCATACTTAAGTGATGTATAGCAGCATATTTTCTGTCAAGCAAAGTATCAGGCCCTGTTTTTTTAAACTGTGGCATTAGCTCCATAAAAATGTTCTGGTAATTAAACTTCCATATTCTGGTGTTTATTTTAAAAAACAAATAGCTGTTTCCATGGTCACTTAAAAACATGCTTCTATATCCATTGCCAATAAAATTTTTATCATACCCAAACTGAAAGTCAATATATTTTGCGGCATTAAAAGTTATGTAGCCTCTTGCATCAAAATAATCATAGCCGCTTTTTTTAAAGGTCTTATAAAAACCAACACCCGGCACCGCCCGAAATTGATTTGTTCTTTCCTGAAAAAAAACGGGTCCCTTTTCCTGGTTTTCTGTAATGAGTGCAGAAAACCCAACTCTGTTTGCTATCATTCCTCTTGCAGATATACCTCTTGTGTTAAGATAGATCGCTTTACTGCCTGTAGATGCGCCAAATTGAAAATTCAGCATAGGATTTACAACAAGAAAAAAATCTTTATTATTTACTTCTAACAGGTTTGCTTTTGTTTTATAAAAATTTTTTAAAATGGGAGTTGCACTTTCAAATTCAGGGCTTGGTGTTAATACCCATTCTGAATTATTCATCAGCAGGCTTTTTAAATTATATTCATCAACGGGGGTTAATATAAGATCGGAGCGCTCACCATATTTATTAAAACCCATTGCAGAATCGGTCGGCGTCATTCGTGTGCTGTCGAGATACTCAACTTCTCTTACAATTGCTTTACGGCTGTAAGGTTTTACCGTAGAAAAATTCAGATTCCTGTTTTCCTGCAGTTTTATTTCCATCCTTTCTATAAAATCATAAGCCTTTGAACCCAGGGGAATATAAGTTGATTGTGTAAAAGCAAAAACAGGACAAAGAAAAGCGGCCAGCCTAATAAAGCATTTCATAATTTGCATGGGGTTGTATTAAATTTTAAGATGCAAAAATATCTTTTTAAAAATATATCGGTAATTAATGAAGGAACAATAATAATTGCAGATGTTTTTATACAAAAAGGGAGAATATAAAAAATAGGTAAGAATTTAAATGTAAGCGAAAAAGTTACAGAAATTAATGGTGATGGAAAGCATTTGATACCCGGCATTATTGATGACCAGGTTCATTTTAGAGAACCCGGATTAACACATAAGGGAACTGTTTATTCAGAAAGCAAAGCTGCTGTGGCAGGCGGTATTACCAGCTTTATGGATATGCCCAATACGATCCCAAATGCACTAACAAGAAAATTACTGGAAGAAAAATATACAATTGCCAAAAAAAATTCTCTGGCTAATTATTCTTTCTACATGGGTTCAGGAAATAATAATGCTGAAGATGTTTTAAGAATGAATGAAAGGAAAAAAGAAATTTGCGGCGTAAAAATTTGTATGGGTTCCAGTACAGGGAATATGCGGGTAGATAATGAAGCTACATTAAATAAAATTTTTAAAGAAAGTGAGTTACTTATCGCAACACACTGCGAAGATGAAAACATAATAAAAGCAAATTATGAGAAATTAAAAAATGAAAAAGCAGAATTAGCTCCATCAGATCATCCAATAATAAGAAGCGGGGAAGCATGTTATCATTCTTCATCATTTGCTGTTTCATTGGCAAAAAAATATAACAGCCGTTTACATGTATTGCATATTTCTACAGGAAAAGAATTATCGCTTTTTAATAATGCAATTTCTTTAAAAGAAAAAAAGATTACAGCAGAAGTTTGTGTTCATCATTTACATTTTACTGCAGATGATTATGAAAGGCTTGGTTATCTTATTAAATGTAATCCTGCAATTAAATCCTCCCATAATAAAGATGCATTGTGGCAAGCTTTACTGGATAACCGTTTGGATGTAATTGCGACAGATCATGCGCCGCATACATTAGAAGAAAAATGCCCTCATCCCCTGCCCTTCTCCACAAGTGGAGAAGGGAGTTACCTCATCCATAACCCTTCTCCATCCCGAACATTCGGGAGAGAAGGGAAGTACGAGCGTGCCCATGCAGGACTCCCGCTTGTGCAACATTCATTACTGTTAATGTTGAAATATTATAAAGACGGAATAATCTCCTTAGAAAAAATTGTTGAAAAGATGAGCCATGCTGTTGCAGATTGTTTTAAGATTGACAACCGTGGGTATATCCGTGAAGGATATTTTGCAGACCTGGTTGTTGTTGATTTAAATGAAAAGACTACGGTAAATAAAGAAACTCTTTTATATAAATGCGAATGGAGCCCACTTAAAGGTGAAACATTTCCCGCAACCATCTCTTATACTTTTGTAAACGGAAATTGCGTGTATGGAAACAAAGTATTTGATGAATCTTTAAAAGGAGAGAGATTAATTTTTAACCCCTAATTCCCTAAAGGAAACTTTGCAATTTTTAATAACTTGAGGAATTATTGCTTTATTAATATATATATAAAAGCCCCTTCAGGGGTTGGGGCATGGAAATAGACAAAACAACACTTAACGACCTTTCAATTTTTAATTCCGAAGAAGAGTTTTCAATTTTTCACAAGCTTGATTTTACAAGAACTGTAGGGGGACGGGAAAAGCTTATGCAATTGTTTAATAAGCCGCTAAATACAATTGAAGCGATTACCGGAATCCAAAAAACAATAAAGGCAATTCACAAAAATATAAATGTATGGCCTGAGATAATAAGTAACGGCAGCATAATGGTTATAGAAAAATTTTACGAAACCAGTGTTGATCAAATACCGGCTCATCCATCTGCTGCTGCAGCATATACTTACAAAATCTTCCATAACCCCGATTTTTCTTTGGTGAAATATTCCACAGGGCATGGCTTTGATTTTATAAGAGGCATGCAGACAATTATAGCATCTCTTTTAAATGATGAGTGCCCTGAGCCGCTAAAAAAATTACTACAAAGGGCGCAAACAATAATTGAGAAGGAGCAGTTTTCTGTAATACCCAAAAAAGAAAAAGCTGATAATCTAACGATAACAGAAATGTTGCACCTGGCTAATTTTCTGCGGTATCATTATAAGCAAAACATTTTTGAATTAATGGAAATCTATTCCCAGCTCGATGCATGGTATGGTATGGCAATGGCAATGGAAAAATTTAATCTTGTATTTCCTGATTTTATTGAAAGCCATATACCAATAGTAAAGGCTACTGGCTTATTTCATATTTTATTGCCCCTGCCTGTGGCTTATGATATAACGCTGGACCAGGAAAATAATTTTTTGTTTTTAACAGGCGCAAACATGGCGGGCAAAAGCACTTTTATAAAATCGGTTGGCGCCGCCGCTTTTCTTGCACATATTGGTATGGGAGTTCCGGCAAAGGCAATGCAGCTCACTTTATTTGATGGCTTGCTAAGCAATATTAATGTAGTAGATAATATTGTAAAAGGTGAAAGCTATTTTTATAATGAAGTACAGCGTGTAAAAAATACTATCCTAAAAATCAATGATGGCAGAAAATGGCTTATCATTATTGATGAACTTTTTAAAGGTACTAATATACAGGATGCCATGAAATGCAGTACCGTGGTTATTGAGGGACTGATAAAAATTAAAAATTCTTTATTCATTCTTTCTACCCACCTCTACGAAATTGGTGAATCGCTTAAAACGCATAACAATATTGCATTTAAATATTTTGAAACAACGCTTGCTGATGAACAGCTAAAATTCAGTTACCAGCTAAAAGATGGCATCAGTAACGACAGGCTTGGCTATTTAATTTTAAAAAGGGAGAAGGTAATTGAACTGCTGGAGAAATTGTAACATCTTCATGTTATATGAAAAAGATTTATTGATTTTATTGAATGGTCAAATATTTTTGAA
>JBPCQG010000079.1:0-8728 GCA_050998315.1 Chitinophagaceae bacterium | reverse complement strand
CAAATCTTGAATTGGATTCTACCATTCAAAACGTTTTATTAAAACCATACGACCAGGTTTTTGTAAGAAAAAATCCGACTTTTCAATTGCAGCAAAATATTTTATTGGAAGGTGAAATAAAATATCCGGGCAATTATTCAAGATTGAATAAACAAGAAACGCTTTCTTCATTTATAACGAGAGCAGGAGGTTTAAAAGAAAATGCAAATCTTTCAGGTGCCATACTTTATCGCAAAAAAAATATCGGTATAAGGCAGGATGTATTTACTAAATTTCAAAATATTAAATACATAAAAGACACGTCAGGTAAAATTGTGGACAGTATAGCATATAATTCTGAAGAGCCGGTAAGTATTGATCTTTACAGGGCTTTGAAATATAAAAACTCCAAATACGATCTTGTGTTACAGGATAGTGATGTAGTGTTTGTGCCTGAAATAAACCCCCTGGTGAATGTAAAAGGCGCAGTACAATCCTCCCTTAAATTATACTTTGATAAAGAGCATACAAGTCTTTCATATTATATTGATAAAGCGGGTGGTTATGGAGTACGTCCGTGGAGAAGAAGGATTTATGTTACCTACGCTAATGGAACAAGCAGAAGAACAAAGAACTTTGGTTTTTTCCATTTTTATCCGCAGATAGAAGAAGGTAGTACGATAGTAGTTCCCGTTAAGCCGGAAGGTAAAGTATTAGGCGATTTTGCACAACAGGCTGCAACAACAGTAATACCTGCAGTTTTAACCTATCTATTAATTAAAGGCTTACAATAATTAGTTATTAATAAATTTAAAAACATTGACCACAGCTGATCTTACAAGACTAATATTTAAACGCTTAAAAAAGTTTAGGTATATAATTCTGACGGCAGGTTTAATAGTTGGTGTTTTATTATACCTATATGCTAAAAGAACGCCTGTAACTTTTACTTCCAGGGCTACTGTTTTTCCTTTAACCAGTTCACCTGAAAGCACCGGTGCTTCTTCGGCGCTCAGCGTTCTACTTGGTACAGATTCAAAAAATTTTAGCGATGACGCCTCTATAAATATTGTTGAGTTAGCACAAAGCCGTACAACCAGGGAAGCTGTAGCAGCTACGGTTATTCCATCAATGGGTAATAAAACCATTGCTGCATTATTGGCGGAAGAAATAAATAATCATCTCAGCTGGATGGAACCTAAAGTAATACCACCTGCTGATCATGATCAACTTATTATTTGGGGCGGAGGGGTTTTATATGGGAGACTTACACCTAACATTAATAAAAATAATATGCTTGTACTTACTTACACAGGCAGAACAGAAAACTTAGTAAAAGAAATCAGCTATCAGTTTATTTATAAAATTTCTAACTTTTATATTGATCTTAAACGGGAGAAAGCAATGCGTGATTATCAATTTGCTGAATATAAAGTTGATTCATTAAAAAGAGTCCTTAATGCAAAAGATTACCAATTAATTGCGATTGATAAAAGAACGCTTTTTACCAATACTTCAAAACTCGAGTTTAGAGTGCCGGTTGAAAACCTGATAATGGAAAAGCAAATGATAAACAACCAATATTTACAAGCGGTTACCAACAGAGAAAATGCTGCTTATAAATTACAGAAAGCTACTCCTGTTATCAAAGTTCTGGATAAGCCTGAGCCTCCTTATACTCCTCAAAGTAAGTCTGCAACCATCTATGGTTTATTAGGATTTTTTCTCGGGAGTATTATAGTTGCCGGATTAGCTATAGCCGGAATTATATTGAAATTTATCAGGCTGGAAGTTAGCAAGGCAATTTTTGGCGGCACATCAAAAACTACTACAACTACTGCTACAGTATTATGATCTTCTGAAAAGCCATTTGCTCATTTCTTTAAACGTTACTTTTTTTCCGTACAATAAAATACCTGTTCGGTAAATTTTAGCTGCGAGCATTGTAGTTAAAATAAATCCTGCAACCAAAGAAACCATTGAAAGAGCCAATTGCCAAAACGGTACACCTGATGGAATTCTTGCCATCATAACAATGGGAGATGAAAAAGGAATTATGCTGGACCATACCGCAATTGGGGTATCCGGTTTTGCAGCGGCAGTGGTCATTATTACAAAAGATAAAATTATAGGCATGGTTATAGGAAGCATTAGGGATTGGGCCTCCTGCGGATCTTCATTTACTACGCTTCCTACCGCCGCAAATAACGCGGCATAAAACAAATACCCTCCAATAAAATAAAATAAGAAACAAGGAATTATCAATGCCCAGTTTGCCTGCGCCAGGTTATTTTTTGCACTTAAAATACTCAATGCCGCTGTATTATTTGCCCCTGATCCCATTGCACTATTTGCATTTTGTGCCTGTTGTAAAGCATCATGCGATAAAAACGAGGATAATGCAGTAGACAGTGCAATTATTAAAACAAACCATATTAATAATTGTGTAAGACCAACTGCTGCTATGCCAATAATTTTGCCTGTCATTAATTGGAAAGGTTTTACAGAGCTTATTATTACTTCTGCAATTCTATTCATCTTTTCTTCCATTACGCCACGCATTACAGCGGCGCCATAAATAAACAACGTTATATAAATTAGAATGCCGCTGCCAAAGCCTATGCCATAGGCCAGTCCTGAATTAGCTTTCTGAGTTGTATTTCCCTTTTTTATTACGGGTCTAAAATTATAAAGCTTTTCTTCATCAAGATCATTAATTGAATCCAAAATCTTTCTATTAATATTCTTTTCGAGAAATGCACGATTTTTAATTGCGAGATTTATTTGATCTCTTATTTTATCTTCTGTGGAGAACCCTAACGCCTTATCAGATATTAGTGTGATAGAATCCTGTGGTGAATCAAATTGCAATGGAATAATCAACAATCCTGAATATCCTTTTTCTTTAAAATTATTTGCATTTACGCCTGCCGGAAATTCATATTTAATAGACTTATCATTTTTAAAATTGTTTTTAAATATCCCGTTGTTATCATTTATTGCAATGGTATGTTTAGTATCTCCTTTAATTGATAGATAAGTTGATGCTGCAATAAATCCTACAAAAAATAAGGGCAAAAGGATAGTAGATAATATAAAAGTTTTATTTCTAACCCTTGTTAGATATTCTCTTTTAATAATAAGCCAAACCTTGCTCATGTTATCTGTTTAATTGCTTATTGTTTATTGGTTTAAGAGGTTTAAAAAGTTTAAAACGTTCAGAACATCTTTTTTGGAACCTGTGAAACTTTTTTGAACATTTGAACCTTATGAAACCTTCTGAAACTGTCTTGTAACTTCGGTATCATTTACCTTCTTAATAAATATTTCATTCAATGATGGTAAAATTTCGTTGAAGGAAATAATGCCGGCATTTTGACTTAAAAAGTTTTTTAATACTGAAACAGGCTTATATCCATCTTTCATTTTCACAGTAAGCGCATCACCTTCTTCATGTATTACTTCAAACTCTGTGCAGTCAAATGTTGTTGGTAATTCCTCAAACCCTATTCTAAACAGATTTTCTTTACAATCCTGTTTAATTTGCTTTACACTTCCATCTAAAATTTTCTTTCCTTTATTTACCAATATAATATGGTCGCAAATTTCTTCCACCTGTTCCATCCTGTGCGTACTAAAAATAATTGTTGTACCCTTCTTTGCCAGATTAAAAATTTCGTCTTTAATTAAATTACTGTTTACAGGATCTAAACCACTAAAAGGTTCATCTAATATTAATAAAGGAGGTTCATGTAAAACAGTAGTAACAAACTGAAGTTTCTGACTCATACCTTTACTTAGGTCTTCAACTTTTTTATTCCACCAGCTTTGCATTTCAAATTTTACAAACCATTCTTTTATTTTTTTCATTGCATCCTGCCTGCTTAATCCCTTTAGTTGTGCAAGGTATAATGCCTGTTCACCTATTCTCATCTTTTTATATAATCCTCTTTCCTCAGGCATATAACCGATCTTATAAATATCATTTGCTGCATCGAACTTTTTTCCCTGGAACTTAATATTGCCGCTATCAGGATAAAAAATCCCTGTTATCATTCTCAATAAAGTTGTTTTACCTGCTCCGTTGGGGCCTAGTAAACCAAAAATACTTCCCTGCTTAATAATGAAGCTTATATCATCCACAGCTTTTTGTGTAGCGTAATATTTTTTTAAATTGTATAACTCAAGAATATTCATAGTTCGATGTGCTGATTTGATAATATGCTGATGTGCTGATTATTTAGCAGATTTTGGAATTGCAAATATCAAGAAAGTTTGATAAGAAGCAATTTATTTATGCATTGTATAACTTTTATCGCAACAATTAGCACATTAGCTAATTAGCACATTTACTAATTGATGTGCAATTTTTTCTCCATCCATAGCTGCACTTACAATACCTCCGGCATATCCAGCACCCTCTCCACACGGATATAAATTTTTTATTTGGGGATGGTTTAGTGTTTCAACATCTCTCGGTATACGCACAGGCGATGATGTTCTGCTTTCAGTTGCTACCACTATTGCTTCATTAGTAAAATATCCTTTCATCTTTTTTCCAAATGGTTTGAATGCTGTCTTCAATCTTTCAGTAATAAAATCGGGTAAAATATTTTTTATCTCCTCTGAATGTATACCAGGTAAATAAGAGCATTTTGGCAGAGACGAGGAAAATTTATTCTCTGCAAAATCAACCATACGCTGTGCAGGTGCCATAAATTTTCCACCGCCTGCAGCATAAGCTTTTTGTTCAATTAATTTTTGAAACTCCATTAACAGCAAGGGATTATTTTTTTCAACTTTTGTTGTGGGGGTTTTCATTTCATTTACCACATCTTCAATTTCAACGGGCACAACAATGCCGCTGTTTGCAAAAGGATTATTTCTTTTGGAGGGACTCCATCCATTAACAACCAGTTCCCCGTTATTAGTTGATGCCGGAGCTATAATGCCGCCAGGGCACATGCAAAATGAAAATACTCCCTTATTATCAACCTGGTCAACCAATCCATATGAAGCAGGTGGAAGAAAAGAACTTCGTAAGCCTGCCCTTTCGGGAGAGGTTTGGCGGGGGCCATATTGAATATTATCTATTAAATTTTGAGGATGCTCAATGCGAACACCCATTGCGAATGGCTTTGCATGTATCAAAATATTTTTGCTATGCAATAGTGTAAAAATATCTCTGGCTGAATGACCTGTTGCCAATATATAAGCATCTCCTTTAAATAGACACTCAACAGTTTTTACTGCAGTAATTTTTTCATTTGAAATAATAAGCTCAGTAACTTTTTTTTCGAATAAAAATTCTCCCCCGCACTCCACTATTTTTTTGCGCATGGCAGTTATGATCTGCGGCAGTTTGTTAGTGCCTATCTGCGGATGTGTATCATATAAAATATTTTCTTCAGCTCCAAAATATACACAGAGGTGTAAAATTCTGTCGATGTCACCACGCTTAGTACTGCGGGTGTACAGCTTGCCATCACTGTACGTGCCAGCACCACCTTCACCAAAGCAATAATTACTATCGGGATTAATAATACCTTCCTTATTTAATATGGCAAGGTCTCTTCTGCGTGCCCTTACATCTTTGCCTCTTTCCAGGATGATTGGCTTTATGGCTTGCTCAATTAATTTTAATGCTGCAAATAATCCTGCAGGTCCGGCACCAATTATAATTACTTTTTTTACAACTTTGGAAACATCTTTAAAGTGAAATTCCTGAATTTTTCTTGTATAAATTGGTTCGTTTATAAAAGCATTAACGGTAAGGTTTATCCATACATTTTTTCCTCTGGCATCAATCGATCGCTTTAAGATATGGAACCCTGTTATTTCACTTTGTTTTTTACCAGAAGAATTGGCAATTATTTTTTTTGTTACAGCTTCATCTGCTGCTTCGGATGGCAGGAGTTTGACAGAAATTTTTTGTTGCATATGTTAAGAGCCAGGTGTTTATCCTGAAATCTTGCTTAGCCCTTTTGGGGTTTGGGGGTTAAAATGGAAGATCATCCACAGCATTAGATGGATTAGATGAAAAAGTGTCTAGTGGCTCCAGGTGACCATCTTCATCGGCAGCGGGATTTTTTGTCTGTAGCATTTGTTCAATTCTCCATGCATCTAAATTTGTTATATAATTCGTTTTTCCATCCTTTTCCCACTTGCTTCCTTTGATATTAAAATAAACTTTTACCTCGTCATCAATATTTAATTTATCAATGATATTTGTTTTATCCTGTAAAGCCTGAAATTTAATATAGTTAGTAATTGTTCTTCCATTTATATCTTCAGATTTCTCTACAACAAATTCTCTTGTTTTAAAAGTTTCAGTGCGTTGTACTGTGTCGTATTTGGCAATTAGTTTGCCTGTTAATTCGTAGCTCATTATTAAAAAATTTAATGGCTAAAGGTAAAGTAAAAATCTTCAAATTTTTATAAGAAAATAAAGAGTACGTTTACAACAAATAAAAAAGTTTGGGCATTAGCAGTGGATGAATAATAAGAAAATTTCTTGTAAAATTTAAGAAAAAGTTTGAAATCAAAAATTAAAATTGCTTATAACTCATACTGTTGTAAATAGGCAAAAAAACAAGAGAATAAAAAATTTTTTTTTCAATAAATTATTTTGATATTCGCTGTCCACTCAAAAATTTTCTTATATAAAAGTTTTTATAAGTTTTTTTTTGAACCCACTGAAAATTATCTTTTAAACTCTACTAAAACGGCTAATGGAATAATGGAGAAAGCTTGCGAAAAAGTTTGGCACAATTGTCTCAATATTATAAAAGATATCGTAGAGTGGCAGCATTTTAAAACATGGTTCGAACCGATAAAATCAGTTCTTTTAAAAGACAAAGTTTTAACCATTCAGGTTCCCAGCCAGTTTTTTTATGAGTATATTGAAGAACATTATGTAAACCTTCTTGCAAAAACTTTAAAAAGAGAATTAGGAAAAGAAGCAAGACTTGAATACAGGATAATGGTGGATAGCGGCAACGGCAGTAATAAGCCGCTAACAATGGATGTTCCGGGTCATGGATATAAATCATACTCAAACAACGAAATGGATTTTCCATTAGTAATAAATAACCCGGTAAAAAATCCGTTTGTAATTCCGGGTCTTAGAAAAATGCAGATTGATGCGCAGTTGAATCCTGTGTATGTTTTTGATGCACATGTGGAAGGCGATTGCAACCGGGTTGCCCGCCGGGCAGGCAAAACTGTAGCAGAAAAACCAGGCTCAACTTCTTTTAATCCACTGGTTATTTATGGTGGCGTAGGGTTAGGTAAAACACACCTTGCACAGGCAATTGGCAACGAAGTAAAAAGGTTGCACAACAACAAAGTGGTTTTATATGTAAGCTCTGAGAAATTTATCAACCAGTTTGTAGATCATAGCCGCAACAATGCAATAAATGATTTTATACATTTTTATCAGTTGATTGATGTTTTAATAATTGATGATGTGCAATTTTTTAACCGGGCGGAAAAATCACAAGATGCATTTTTTGCAATTTTCAATCACCTGCATCAAAGTGGTAAACAATTGATATTAACTTCTGATAAACCGCCTAAAGATCTTGAGGGTGTGCAGGAAAGATTATTAAGCCGTTTTCGCTGGGGGTTAAGTGCAGATTTGCAAATACCTGATTACGATACCAAGATTGAAATTCTTGAGAAAAAAATGAAGAATGATGGACTTGAAATGCCTAAGGAAGTGGTGAAATATATTGCGTATAATATTCAAAACAATATACGTGAATTAGAGGGCGCTTTAATATCTCTGTTGGCACAGTCTTCACTCAATAAAAGAGAAATTGACCTTGAATTAGCTAAGAAAGTGTTACGGAATTTTGTGAAGTCATCATCCAAGGAAATTACCATTGATACTATTCAAAAAATGGTATGCGATTATTTTGATGTGCCATATGATAAGCTCTTACAGAAAACCCGTAAGCGTGAAATTGTACAGGCACGGCAAATATCGATGTTCCTGGCAAAAGCATTTACAAAAAATTCATTAAAAACAATTGGTGAGCATTTTGGCGGACGCGATCATACAACAGTAATCCATAGCTGTCAGACAGTAAAGGACCTTATGGATACAGATACTCTTTTTAAAGAAAGCGTTATAGAACTTCAACAAAAGGTTCAGTTAGCTGCTATGTAAATTCTTATTAAAAATACTTCATTTTTACTTTTTACTTTTAAATTGATAATGTATTTTTGCCACCCTTAAATAACTGTGTTAAGGAGAGGTGCCTGAGTGGCCGAAAGGAACGGTTTGCTAAATCGTCGTACGGGTTAAACTGTACCGTGGGTTCGACTCCCACCCTCTCCGCAACCTTGGGTAATGTAACAGAAAAAAATTTCGGGGCGTAGCGTAGCCCGGTTATCGCGCCACATTTGGGATGTGGAGGTCGCAAGTTCGAATCTTGCCGCCCCGACAAAGTTGATTTCTTTCAAAATGAAAAGCTCGTAAAACTCAGTCTTTACGGGCTTTTTTGATTTTTAGCCCCCAATTAATATCAGAAAATATCAGATAAGTTGCGACAAACTCGGTTATATATACGCAAAATTAAATAAGCCAACAGCGCCTTTTCGGTGTTTGCACACCCTTTTTGATAAGTATCCAAACACCTTTTGATTTACGCATATATCTTGCTTAAGAAGAATGTTTAGAAGTAAATGCGTTTTACCTAATGAGCAATCATATCCATTTGATAAGGCAAATTCAGGATAATTA
>JBPCQG010000369.1:0-22183 GCA_050998315.1 Chitinophagaceae bacterium | reverse complement strand
TACTTGTTACCAATTTTTCAAATTCTGCAAAAGAAACTTTACCCGGTTGTGATAACAATCGTATTACTTCTTCGCTGCGAAAATTCTGGTCTTCATATGCCATATATGCCGGATAATTTTCCTTCTTGGTGCTGCTAATACCAGCAGATTTATAAGGGGTTGCGTTGCAATTCTGAATCCACCCGGAGGAAGGATTAACTATCTGAACAATGTCTTTTAACGGATGTATTCCTTCCCATTCTGTTTGCGGATTGCTTCCATTTACCGGGTATCTCCAATCAAAATTTTCATTACGCTTCGGGATGGCATTGCCATGCCAGTAAGTAATATTACCAAAACGATCAGCATACATTGTATTGGTAGTTAATTGAACATTGCTCATTGCAGCAGTAAATTCTTTTAAGTTTTTTGCTTTGCACATTAACCATGCCTGCAATATATACTTTGCTGAATTGCTGCTTGCATCCTTTATTGTAACCCACAAAGAATCACGTATGGCAGTAACCGGTCCATGGTGTGTTTTGCGGAAAACAAATACTTTTTTCTTTATACCATTATCTGTTTTGTACAGCAATGTATCGTTCCATAAAACTGCTTTTCTGTAACCCTCACCATACTTGTATTGTGTAGAGTCGGAAGGATGATTAAAACTTTCCAGATAAACATCTTCAAAATCTGAATGTGTATTGGTATGCGCCCATCCTGCATGCTGGTTAAAACCACTCCAGATATAAAAATTGCCAAACATGGCAAAGCCTGAAACATTTAATCCCTGTTCACTTATTAAATGGGCTTCATATCGTTGTCCGCCTCCAAAAAAATTAACATGCGGATTGATAAGTAGCATGCTGTGTCCGCTTTTTGTCTTTTTTGGTGAAAGCGCTATCGTGTTTGATCCGCTTTCTTTTTGTAGCAAATGTTCATTAGGACCTTTCGGTTGCATAGCAAAGGATTGAGCAAATGCATTCTTAATTTCCATCCGAGTAACACCATGACTCGTAGGATTGAGTGGGGATGGCATTAAAAAAAACCAGGGTTCATATTTGTGTAATAATGGTTTTACTAAATCAGGTTGTTTGAGTAAATAAAAATTTATTCCGGCTGCAGCAGCATCACACAATTTTTTCAGAAAGAGATCTGCTTTTGCATATGCTTCTTTTCCTTTATTCACACATTCAAATAAGGCTACTGCGGCATCACTTTGCAATTCCTTTTCACCATAAATTTCGGCTGCTCTTCCTAATGCCCGGATGCCAGATTCTTCCAGCTGCCAGTAGTTGTCTTCGCATTGTGCATACATCAGTCCAAATACTGCATCTGCATCTGTTTTTCCATAAATGTGCGGAACGCCCCAGTTATCACGAATGATGGTAACACGATTGGCTTGTTGCTGCCAGTTGGTAGTTTCCTTCTTAGTAAATGATTGAGCATATGAATAAACAGGTAATAATAAGATTAAAAAAAACTTACTCATACAAAGTGTTTGATTTTATAACTTAATTATTGCTTTACCTTAATCTTTGCTTCTTCCAGCAATTCATCTAAATCTTTTCTTTGCAGCAACCTTCCATTGGCAACAACTGCATTAATTTTTCTTGTGTTGGAAATATCAGCAAGAGGATTTGCATCCAATAATACCAAATCTGCAAGTTTACCAACTTCAACTGTTCCCAACTGTTTTTGTTTGTTTAGAAAAACAGCAGGATTAATAGTTGCAGTTCGTAATGCTTCAGGAGGAGTAAGACCGGCATCTACCACCCAGTATAACATATCGTGTAAAGACATACCTGGAGTAATAAACTCTTCCATCTGCGTTCCTGCAAGTAAGGGAACTCCTGATTGAACAGCCATGATAATAAATGATACTATTGGTTTTTCCGATTTATAATTGGAATACGTAAGCTGACTTGCAAATTTTAAATTTTCACGCATTAATTGCTTTTGTCTTTCAGTACGAAAAACATTTCGACTGGTATCACCATGTTCAAACCATTTTTGTGAAGGACCAAATGATGTTATACCGGAGCACAACCAGGTTTTATTTTTTTTCAAAGTATGAGTGAGGGAATAAAAATAAGGCGTATCCATAGCCCCGAGGGAAGGTAAGACTCTGTTGTAAAAATCAGGAATTAAAACATATCTCATACTGTCTTCTGCTGAAAACTTAAATATTTTTTCTCTTCCTTTTGAAGTCACACGCCAAAGGTCAGATAAGTGTGTAAATGCATCAATTCCATTATCAGAAGCAGTCATCCAGTTTCCCGAATATCTTGCCATTACTTTTATGCCTTTTTGATGTGCCCTGTTTGTGATGGCTCGCAAAATCGGCTCATTCAAAATAGTACGCATATCAATAACATCAGCACCCCAATAAATCATGGAATCTACTGCCTTTACTGCTTCTGATGGAGATTTAACTAAGTAAGATTTATTTTCATTTTGTTTTTGAAAAGGCAATTTGTCAACCAATGTTTTTCCTGACAGATACAGCCTTGGTGCAAGGAGTTTGCCTGTAGCTATTTTTTGCTTTATTTCTCTAACTTCAGCAAGGCTGTTAGGCGGCAATAAATCTCTTACAGAAGTGACGCCATTTGCCAGCATCAATTTAAATGCAGGTACTCCTTCATTTTCATATTGCAATACATAAGCATTAAAGTCACATAAGCCTGGCATTAAATATTTGCCGGTGCCGTTAACTATTGTTGCTATTGTACTGGTTATTGTCTGAGATGAGATTTTTGTGATGCGGTTGCCGGTTACCAAAACATTTTGTTTTGGTATGATAGCCCCTTTTTGTACATCAACAACTGTTACGTTCTTTATGAGAACATTTTGCGCTTTTGAAAAGAGGGGTAAAAAGAATACTACGATCAGGAATATTCGCATAAGATTATTTTTATAGAATTTGGTAACTTTTTTTTGATTCAGTAATGAAATATGCAGTTACACTTTTTTTATTCAATTATTCAAAAACGTTCAGTATAAGTATTAATTCGGATTATTACTAAACGTAGAATTATTAAAACCCGAACGTGTTTTAGTTTCTTTTAAAAGATCTTTTATGTCTTTTGATAATTTATCCAGCTCATCATTTTTTAAACCATCATAAACTCCTCTCACTCTTCCTTCCTTATCAACAACGGCAAAAAATTGTGTATGTATAAATTGATCTTTTATATTGAGACTGTTATTTTTTTCATTATCCAGCAAATAACTTTCACGTGCCATTTTGTAAAGGGAATCTTTGCTGCCGGTTACGAAATACCAGTTGCGGGTTGCCGGTTGCCGGTTGCCGGTCGCCAATAATTTCAGTTCGTAGGCTTTTAATAATGGTACTGAATCTGTTTCGGGCATACTTGTATGAGAGATAATTGCAAAGTCCGGTTCGCTTTTAAATTTTTCATATACCGTTTTCATATTAGCATTCATTTTTGGGCAAATTCCTTTGCAGGTAGTAAAAAAATATTCAGCTACATACACCTTTCCATCAAATTTGCGCTGGGTTATTTGTTCTCCGTTTTGATCAGTAAAAGAAAAATCCTTAACATAATTTAAAACCGGAAGCTTTGCTTTATAGTAGTCAGTTCCGGCAAAGAGTAAAAAATAAAAAGCTGTAAGCAAACCAATAGAAAACACGCCTATCCATAATAACTTCTTTTTCATAAAACCTTTTTACAAAATTAACGCAGCCACGCTTAGTTTTTTTAAATTTATATATTAAAAAATTCAAAATGAAGAAGATTAGAATTCTAATAACATTCCTACTGATCACAAGCGTCGCCTGTTCACAATCAAAAGATGAGATTGCCATCAAGTATATTTTAGATCAACAAACAATTGCCTGGAATGGTGGTGATATTGAAAATTTTATGAAGGCATACTGGCACAGTGATTCCTTAATGTTTATTGGTAAATCAGGCATTACTTATGACTGGCAAAAAACCATGGATAATTATAAAAAGAATTACCCAGATGCAGCTTCAATGGGTAAACTTGGATTTACTATTCTTCAAACAAAAAAATTATCGGCGCTATATTATTATGTTGTTGGCAAATGGCATCTTACGCGTACAATAGGAGATCTAAATGGATTTTTTACTTTGATCTTTAAAAAAATAAAAAATACCTGGGTGATAGTTTCAGATCATAGCAGTTAGGATTATGCCGATCGTGAATCTAAACCGTCAAAATGCAAAACTTTTTTCCAATTTACTTTTCACGAGTTAATAATTATGGTTGCATGGCAGTGGTGATTATAGTTTCCATTTTTTTTTATAAAAAATAATTAATAAGAAAAGACTTAATAGGAACCAGCTATAGAAAATATAATTTCCGAGTGTTGGTTTGTTTTCAAAAAATGCAAAATTAAAGCCGATACCAATCGTGGAATTTACAAGCAGCCAAAGCAGACCTACAGATAGTGAAGTGGCAATTCTTGATAAAAAGCTTTTTACTTCAGGTTCTATGCCGCTCATAAAAAGAAACTATTATTTACTTAAGATAAAAAAGTATTTTCTATTTTTCTATTTGATCAATAGGTTTTTAAATTCTGCAGTATCTCCTGCAAACACATTAAAATCTACAGTTGTTTTTATTCCGTTAACATGTCCGCTCTCGCTGTGCTGCCAAAATGCCCATTTTAAATCTATTCTTGGTTTATCGGGTTGTAAATAATGAGCAATCCAAAAAGGATATTCATCAACTAAACCTTTTAAATATTTTTTATAAAAATAAATGTTCGTATAAATTATTGGCTTCACTTTATATTGGGCTTCTACTTTTTCAAGCCATTCCTTTATTTCCTGCCTCATCTCAATTATTGATTTACCATATGTTTCTTCTATATCCAGCACTGGGGGAAGGTCACCTTTTTTTAGTTTCACGATCTCAATAAAGTTGGCTGCCTGTGCCTTCCCACTTTTGCCTGCAATAAAATAATGATAAGCACCGCTGGGAATATTTTCTTTTGCAGCATTTAGCCAGTTTCTTCTGAACTGAGCGTCCACTTTATCAATCCCTTCTGTTGCTTTTATAAATGCAAATCCGATTTTAATATTTTTAACCTGCATTTCTTTTACATCGCTCCAGTTAATTACCTTCTGATAGCGGCTTACATCAATGCCATGTAATGAATAATTCGGCGGGATCTCAATACCAAAAGCCGGATAGGTTATATGTGGTGGGCGGGTAAAAAGGGAAGTAGCATAATACACTACGATTGCTATTACAACAATTATCAGGAATACTTTAAATATGGTTTTATGAATTGAATATTTTTTTCTTGCCAACAGAATTGATATTAAGAATTACTGTTTCATTATTTTCTTCACAAACTTAATATCCTTACCCGAACCAACTTTAATAAAATATACTCCTCTTGCATAATGATCAAAAGGGATTTCAATAAATTCGGAGCCACTAACCCATAAAAGTTTTCTATACAAAATCTGACCTGCAGTATTACTGAGATAAATATCTGCAATTTGTGAGGTATAGTTCTTAAGATAAATAAATAACTGTTCCTGTACCGGATTTGGGAATACCTGGATAATATTTTGTTCGCCAGTGTTGTCAGTTATTTTTTGTGTTGTATTATTCTTTGTTATCAGCCAATAATCAGGATCCACCAGTACGCTATCTGCAACAAAACCTATATTCTTATAAAAGATCTCGCCATTTGATTTGTTATCAATTACAATGGTTTTTTGTTGAGTTGCATTTTTAAATTTTAATGCTACAGGTAATCCAAAAAAATTTATTGATGGATGGGATGTTGTTTGGTTCATTTTAATTTTTACATGGGCACTTCCAATCTGTGTCCATTGCACATTATAGCCTGGATAGCCCTCTCCATAAAACCACTCTTTAAAAAATGCAGTAAGATCTTTTCCGCTCACCTGTTCTAAATTTCTTTTAAGATCATCTGTTTTTGCAAAACCATAACTCACCCTTGTATCTTTATGATATTGTTGTACACCTTTTAAAAAAATACTATCTCCTAATATCCAGCGCAACATATATAAAAGATGTGAGCCTTTTAAATAAGAAAGTCTGCCACTGAAAATCCTGCTCACGTTAGTTGTATCGTCTACGAAAACAGAACCGCCGGCAATAGAAGTAATACTTTCTATTTCGGCTTTACGATTATTGATAATAGTGGCAGGGTATTTTTGTTCCATATACATGCTTGCAAGATGTGTTGCAAATCCTTCATTAAGCCATATATCCTGCCAGCTTGCACAGGTAACTTTATCGCCGAACCATTGATGTGCCAATTCATGCGCCATTAAACTTTCGTCAGGCGTTACTATAAATGTTGATGTTTGGTGCTCCATGCCCCCTCCCCATCCAAATTGTGCATGACCATATTTTTCTTTAATAAATGGGTATTCCCCAAAAGTGTTATGGTAGAATTGCATTGCATTCAAAACAAGAGGAGTATTTGTTTGAAACAGGGTAATATTTTCAGGATAGCAATAGGTTTGCATAGGCAGATTTACATTTCCTAATTGCACAACATTATTAAATACTGAATAATTAGTAACAGCAAAGCAGATAAGGTAAGGGGCAATTGGATAACGATGTTTCCAATGTGTAACCGTATTGAGTCCCTTTTGTGTTTCACCTTGTAGCAACCCATTAGATGCAGCCTTATATTGAGCAGGATGTGTTACCAAAATATCAATAGAATCTGCTTTGTCATTGAGTCCGTTCTTACATGGCCAACAATCTCTGCTTCCGTAGGGTTGGCTCAATGTCCATATAACAGGTACGCCGTTATGCGTTGATTGTATAAAAGAACCAAATCTTGTGGTAGCCGGTATACCTTTATAAAAAATAGTTACAGAATCCAACCTTCCCAAAGGGATAATATTATTAAAGCTTATTTGCAGAACATTATTGGTATGTTGATAATTTAAAAGAACATTTCTTTGCCTCACGCTATCTGTAATAAGTTGAGATACGAGATCTAAAGAAATAGAATTGGTTTGCGCTGCAATGGTAAAATAAATTGTTACTTTTCCATTAATATATCTCAGAGCAGGATCAACTTCCCATTCACAGCGATAATATTTTACATCAAAATTCTCAGATGCGGCGGTAACATTATCAGTGTTCATTAGTCTTTCATGACCTAATTTCTCAGCATCGGCAATCTCATTTACTTTATCTATATAATTTGTAACTGGCTGAGCTACAACTTCCGAAAAGATTAATAAGAAAAGGCAAAGTAATTTAATAGTGATTGTTTAACGGCCTTTTAACGCTATTCTTTTTAAATGAAAAAATTCATGGCTTACCTTTGCCGCCCGTATAAATCTGATCATAAAATTCGGTTTTAACCAGGAGAAAAAGCAATATTAAGTACAGCTAACCCTTATTGCTTTATCTCCGAAAATTTCTTTAAGAATAAATAGACAGCTAATCTATGAACAACATCTTATCCAGAATATTGTGTAATCTATCTATTGTATCTGCCTTATCAATCTCATTTTCTGCAAAAGCTGGGGTAAAAGATACTACACTGTTACTTGCCAATAATACCGGCAATGTTTCTCCAAATGCTTTAACTACAGCTATAACTAAGGAGGCCAACATTATTTACCCCGCAAGCCTTAAAGAAAATATGGATGAATCCCTGGACTATATCCAAAAGTTCAGCAAAAAAAAGAGGGATTATCTTATCCGTACTTATCAAAAGGGGAAGAAATTTTTTCCAAAAGTTGCTGCTGTTTTAAAGCGTTACCAGCTTCCTCAGGAATTAAAAGTTTTAATTGCTCTCGAATCTGCTTTTAATCCAAATGCGGTCTCCGGAGCAGGTGCTGTGGGCTATTGGCAATTTATGAATGCTTCGGCTATAGAGTATGGATTGCGGATTGTTGATGAAAAAGATGCAGCCGATCCAAAAAATAAAAGGATGGATGAGAGGAAAAATTTTGCTAAATCAACAATAGCTGCTGCAAAATATTTGCGTGACAGATGCAAAAATTTAAATAATGATCTGCTATTGATGGTTGCTTCTTATAACTGTGGTATTGGCAATGTTTGGCAGGCTAAGAAAAAATGTGGAAAAAACAATCCGGACTTTTGGGATATTAAAAAATTTCTACCTGCAGAAACACAATCATACGTAATGAATTTTATTGCGCTTAATGTTGTTTTTGAAAACTATGACAAGTTTCTTAAAAATAAATTAATCTTTAATTCAGAAACTATAGAAATTCCGATTCCTGAAAATGCAATTAAATTAAATACTCCCTCTACAGATTAACATTTTTCTTTGCAATTAAATTGCTTTAAAGTTTAGGCTGTAACTTTACAGAGATGCCTCAGGTTAACATAGCAGATAGCATAAATTTTTTGAGTAAACTTAGTGTACGTCGTGTTTGGAATGCAGCAAAAGTTTTTACAAGTTTTCATATAAGCCATATTTTAAAGAAGCCAATACAATGGGGATACCCTATCTCTATTTCATTTGAGCCTACCACATCCTGTAATCTTCGCTGTCCCGAATGCCCCAGCGGTTTAAGAGCTTTTACCAGACCAACCGGTATGCTTAAAAAAGATTTCTTCAGCCAAACAATTGATGATATTCATAAAGATATTTTGTATCTGATATTTTATTTTCAGGGTGAGCCATTTTTGAACCGAGAATTTTTGGATATGGTAAAATATGCATCTGATAAAAAAATTTATACGGCAACATCTACCAATGCTCATTATCTAACCGATGAAGTTGCAAAGAAAACAGTTGAAAGCGGATTGGACAGATTGATCATTTCTATTGACGGAACAACTCAGGATGTATACCAGCAGTACCGCATTGGCGGAAATCTTGATAAAGTAATTGAAGGAGCTAAAAATATAGTTAAGTGGAAAAAGACATTAAAGAGTAAAACACCTTTTGTATTTTTTCAGTTTCTGGTGGTTAAACCAAACGAGCACCAGATTGGAGACATAAAAAAATTAGCTAAAGAAATAGGAGTGGATGAACTAAGATTTAAAACAGCGCAGGTGTATGATTATAAGAATGATCCTAATAATCTTATTCCTGTAAATGAAAAATACAGCCGCTATAGAAAAGATAAATCGGGAAATTATAAAGCGAAAAATAAATTAGCCAACCAATGCTGGAAGCTGCATCATGCCAATGTAATAACGTGGGATGGGCTGGTAGTTCCATGTTGTTTTGATAAAGATGCCACACATCAACTTGGTAATTTAAAAAGGCAGAGTTTTAAAGAAATATGGAATAATGAAAATTACAAGCAGTTCCGTCGTGAACTTAAGACAAGCAGAAAAAATATTGATATCTGCGCCAACTGCAGCGAAGGCATTTCTGTTTGGGAAGATTAATCAATAAAATTCATCTTACATCTCCTCTGGATATCATTATTTTTGTTTGATGGTATCGTTTAATAACCGTTTACGACAGGTAATTCTTTTAGCAATCATATTGTTGATTGCCATCCTTCTCATTAAACATTTTTATATTTTTTTACCGGGCGTATTAGGTGCCATTACATTATATATTTTAAGTCGTGAATTTTATTTCAAGCTTGTCGACAAAAGAAAATGGAGACCAGGCTGGACAGCTTTTCTTTACATAATCTTCTATACGGTTATAATAGCGCTCCCGGTATATCTTGCAATTAATTTAGTTAGCCCTAAACTTATCGCCCTTTTCAATGACCCTGTAGAAATAATGGTTGCGGTAAAAACATTTTCAAATAAGATACAGGATGCAACAGGGTTTGAGCTTTTCAGCAATGAAAATATTAAATCTGTTTCCCAAAAAATTGCTAACAGCGTACCCAAAATTCTCAGCGTAACTGCAAACCTTATTACCAATTTATTAATAATGTTTTTTGTTTTGTATTACATGCTTATACATGGTAAAAACACGGAATCTTTTTTAAATGGCTTAATTCCCCTCAGGAAAAAAAATCTTTCAATGCTTGGTACCGAAACCAAAGTAATGATAAAGGCAAATGCAATAGGTATCCCGCTACTTGCTATTATCCAGGGCATTGTAGGCCTTGTAGGGTATTGGATATTTGGAGTGAAAGAATTTGCCTTGTGGGGGTTTATTACTGGTGTTTGCTCCATCATACCCGTAGTTGGTACTGCCTTGGTTTGGCTGCCTTTAACTGGATATCTTTTTTCCATTGGTAATACATGGCAGGCGTTTGGACTGGGAATTTATTCGATAGTTGTTTTATCTAACATCGATTACATTGCAAGGATAACTGTCTTGAAAAAAATAGGTGATGTTCATCCTTTAATAACAATATTGGGTGTAATTGTAGGGTTGAATATGTTTGGTTTTTTAGGGTTAATATTTGGTCCACTTTTAATCAGCTATTTTATTTTACTAATAAAAATTTACAGAAATGAATTTAATGCTACAGAGATTACACCTTTACATACAGAAAAAGCCGAAACGCAGAGCTGACCTTTATGGAAAAATACTTTTTAATCATTTTCAATTTTGCAATTTTCACTTTTCAGGTATCAGCACAACCAAAATATGAATTTCGTGGCGTATGGGTTGCAACAGTGAGTAATATTGACTGGCCCTCCTCAAAATATTTAAGTACCGATAGTCAAAAAACTGAATTTATAAAATTGCTTGATATGCATCAGCGCAATGGAATGAATGCAATCATTGCACAGATACGCCCGGCTACAGATGCGTTTTATCCTTCACAATATGAACCGTGGAGCGAATGGTTAACGGGCACGCAAGGCAAACCTCCAATGCCTTATTATGATCCGCTGGAGTTTATGATAACGGAAACACATAAACGGGGAATGGAATTTCATGCGTGGATGAACCCTTACCGTTCAGAATTTAGTATTGGCAAGTCTTCTATAGCACCTACACATATTTCAAAGCTTCACCCCGATTGGTTTTTGAAATATGGAAATACAAAATATTTTGATCCGGGTAATAAAGAAGTGCAGCGGTTTGTAACCAACGTAGTGAGAGATGTAGTAAGCCGTTATAACCTGGATGCAATACACTTTGATGATTATTTTTATCCTTATCGAATAGCCGGAAAAGAATTTCCCGATTCAGCTTCTTTCTCAAAATATGGAAATGGTTTAAGCAAAGAAACCTGGAGAAGAAGCAATGTTGATTCAATTATTCTCATGCTAAGCAAAGCGATAAAAAAGGAAAATAATTTTTGCAAATTTGGTATCAGTCCATTTGGCGTTTGGCGAAATAGCGATAAAGATCCTGAAGGAAGTAACACAAAAGCAGGAGTGACAAATTATGATGACCTGTATGCCGACATTTTATTATGGCTTAAAAACAAATGGATAGATTATGTAGCGCCTCAATTGTATTGGGAATTTAGTCAACCAAAGGTTCCGTTTGCAACTTTAATTTACTGGTGGGCTAATCATAGCTATGGCAGACACTTATATATTGGACATGGCGTATACAAAGCTTTTGAGGCCAAATCAGGTGCATGGAAAAACCCGAATGAGCTTCCAAACCAAATAAAAAAAGTAAGAGAATACCCACAGGTGCAGGGTAGTATTTATTACAGCAGTAAAATTTTTGCCAGAAATCCGAAAGGCTGGAACGATAGTTTGCGAAATAATTTTTATAAATATCCAGCTATTATTCCTCCAATGCCTTGGATAGATAGTACAAAGCCCCAAACCCCTTTATTAACAGTAGAAATAGTTGGTAGTTCTAGTTCAAAAGATATTGTTTTACACATCTCTCAAAATATATTATCAGGCATTAAACAGTATGCTTTTTATTTATCCGTAACAAATGATTTTACAAATGGCAGGATTTATAAAATTCTACCTGCACAAAAAGACATGCGGTTAAATATTTCCTCTGATGATACTGGGAAATGGAATAATTTTTATCTCTCAATTACTGCAATCAGTAAAACAAATAATGAAAGTGTTCGAGGTAAAGTATATAATCTTTCATTGAAAGATGATCGCTGGATTATAAGTTTATAAATCACTTTACCTTTATACATTATTTACTTTAATTACAATAATATGCCAGGATATGAATTTTTTGGAGAAGAAGAAAGAAAAGAAATAGATGATGTTATGAATACCGGAATTTTAATGCGCTATGGTTTTGATGCTCAGAGAAAAGGAAACTGGAAAGCAAAAGAGTTAGAAGAAAAGATATGCCACACATTTGAGTGCAAACATGCGCAGCTAACAAGTAGCGGCACTGCTGCATTAACTACTGCTATGGCCGCTTTAGGCATTGGTTTAGGAGATGAAGTTATCATGCCTGCATTCACCTTTGTTGCAAGTTTTGAGGCCGTAATCTCTGTTGGCGCCATCCCGGTTTTAGTTGATATTGATGAATCATTAACGCTTGATCCAAATGCTGTTAAGGCTGCTATAACATCAAAATCAAAATGCATAATGCCTGTGCACATGTGCGGTAGCATGGCGGATCTTGATGCATTAAAAAATATTTGTGATGAACATAATCTTGTTTTATTGGAAGATGCATGCCAAAGTATTGGAGCAACGTATAAAGGCAAATATGTAGGAACAATTGGCGATGCCGGAACTTTTAGTTTTGATTTTGTAAAAACAATTACATGTGGAGAAGGTGGTGCAGTGCTAACTAATAACAACGATGTATACACCAAATGTGATGGATATACAGATCACGGCCATGATCACAAGGGCACAGATCGTGGCGCTGACTTACATCCCTTCGTTGGTTACAATTACCGGATAAGTGAATTGCATGCTGCAATAGGAGTTGCACAAATTAGAAAGCTCCATGATTTCTTATTAATCCAAAGAAAAAATCATGCATTACTTAAATCAATTTTAAGTACTGTATCTGAAATAACTTTTAGAAAAATTCATGATGAGGAAGGAGATAGCTGTACGTTTCTTACCTGGTTTTTACCTGATTCCACAGTAGCCTCTGCCTTAGTTGCTCAAATGAGATCCCAAAATATATTAACCGGCAATTTTTATTGGTTTGAGAATAACTGGCATTATATCCGCAAATGGGATCATCTGAAAAATAGTGAATTTTTAAATAGACAAAGCGAACAATTGCGGCAAAATTTAAAAAAATATTCCGCCCAACCATTTACAGAAAGTGATGCGATTATGAGCCGTTGTATTTCTACTGCGATAAGCCTAACATGGACCGAAGAACAGATAAGGGAAAAAGGTGAAAAAATTGCAGAAACAATAAAGAAAGTCCTTCAGGAAAAGTATGCTTCGGTGTAGCTATTTTTTTCCTTCTAAATAATTACATTGCTGCAATGAGCCTAATCTAAACCGGAATGGAATCCTGGTTGCCTTTTCAATTGCTAATTCTTTTTTACACATCATGCCAAAATGTTGCGTGTAATAGTCCTGAGGAATTACAGCAAGTGGTCTTAAAGAAACAATTTGTTTATCAATCATTTTATTTGATAAGTAAGCTATGGGTATAGGCAACTGGCTTTTTAACACTTTTTGCAAAGGATTTTTTATAACAAATACTTCCTGGGCCATGCAGGAAAAAGCTGAGATAAAAAAAATTGCTATAAACCCACAAGTTTTATTCCAAAACAACATTTCATTGATTTTGTGTATGTAAATTTACGCTTTCTAACATAGGTTAGATTTAAAAATAAAAATGTCGTTAAGTCAAAACTTACAGCAAAAATTACTTCAGAAATTATCTCCTCAGCAGATTCAGTTGATGAAATTGCTGCAGGTTCCCACAGCGCATTTAGAAGAGCGGATTAAAGAAGAGCTTGAAGAAAATCCTGCGCTTGAAACAGGTGAAGATGGACATGAAGATACTTTTGAAGAAGCAAAGGAAGAATTTGAAACACCAGAGGATGATTTTGATAAAGATGGCAGTGAAGATGATTATGGCAATATTGATATTAGTGAATATGTAAATGACGGCGATGATGATGTAGGAGATTATAAATTGCGTGACGAGAATTATCCTGATCAGGAAGAAACAAAAACTATTCCTCATAAAGTTGAAACATCTTTTTATGAGATACTGATAAGCCAGTTAAGTATGCTTGACCTGGATGAGCGTCAGCAAAAAATTGCTGAACAAATTGTTGGTAGTATAGATGATGATGGATATTTAAGAAGAGAATTAGCCGCTATTGCAGATGATCTTGCCTTTCGTCAAAATATTGATGCCTCGGAAAAAGAAATAGAAGAGCTAATAAAAAAAATTCAACAATTTGACCCGCCAGGGGTAGCGGCAAGGGATCTTAGAGAATGTCTTTTGCTTCAATTGGAAAGAAAATCCGGCGATGGAAAATCTGTTGAAACCGCAATGAAAGTGCTGGATAAATATTTTGAGGAGTTTACAAAAAAGCATTATGAAAAAATTCAACGTGGGTTAAACTTAACCGATGGGCAAATAAAAGATGTTATAAACCAAATAATAAAGCTAAATCCTAAACCCGGCGGACATGTTGGCGATAGCAACAGGATGGAAAATTATGTGATACCGGATTTTTTTGTTGTGAATAATATTGGAAAACTGGAGCTTTCGCTCAATTCAAAAAATGCCCCGGACCTTCGAATTAGTGAGGGCTATAGGGATATGCTAAAAGAATATGACCGGGGTACAAAAAAAGATAAACGACAAAAAGAAGCCGTGCTTTTTATTAAGCAGAAAATTGATGCTGCCAAATGGTTTATAGATGCAATAAAACAACGCCAGCATACTTTGATAAGCACAATGCAAACCATTATGGAATATCAAAGAGAATTTTTTTTAACAGGTGATGAAACAGAAATGCGCCCGATGATATTAAAGGATATAGCTGAAAGAACGGGTTTGGATATTTCAACTGTAAGCAGGGTTGCAAACAGCAAGTTTGTACAAACAGAATTTGGCACATATCGACTTAAATTTTTCTTCAGTGAAAGCCTTGTTATGGATAGTGGGGAAGAGGTGAGCACAAGAGAGGTTAAAAAAATATTAAGCAATCTTATTGAAGCAGAGAGCAAACAACACCCATTAAGCGATGAAAAACTAACCGACCTGCTACAGGAAAAGGGTTACAATATCGCAAGACGAACCGTTGCTAAATATCGCGAGCAGCTTAATATTCCGGTAGCCCGTTTAAGAAAGGAGCTGTAAAACATTTGATTATTATGAATCATATACAGGCAGAAAAATATACACCCGATGATTCTATTTCTATAAAACACCCTGGAATTGTACTTCTGTTTGCAAAGGTATTTTCTTTCATTTTTCATCCTTTATTTATTCCACTGTATGTTGTTTATTACATAGTTTTTTTACACCAGGGTTATTTTACAGGTTTTAGCGAAAAAGCAAAGACCTGGGTTTTACTAAGGGTTGCACTCAACATGGTTTTCTTTCCGGCTTTAACAGTATTGCTTTTAAAGGGAGTGGGTTTTATTGAATCCATCTTTTTAAAAAAACAAAGAGACAGGATAATTCCTTACATAGCTGCGGGCATATTTTTTTTCTGGATGTATCTTGTTTTCCGCAACCTGCCTGAAATACCGAAAATACTTGCGGCATTTACATTTGGTGCTTTTCTTGCTTCATCAGCTGCGTTGATCGCAAACATTTATTTTAAGATTAGCATGCATGCAATCGGTTGTGGTGGAATGCTGGGTTTACTGATCGTCGTTTTAAATACTAACCCTTTGCCCCCTTTTACCATGCCATTAATAGTTGCCATATTTATTACCGGGATAGTTTGTACTTCTCGGCTTATCGTCAGCGATCATACTCAAAAAGATATATACAAAGGATTGCTTTATGGATTTTTTAGTCAGGTTATCAGTGCAGCTTTTCTCTTATAAAAAAAAATACCCCGGGGTTAATCGGGGCTGGTGGTGTTCTCCTGTAGTGCCAACAAAAAATCTTTATCACATGTGCAGTTCTGTTGTTATTACCCATTTAGTACAGGGGAGTTTACCAAATATTTTTGTGTTGGATAATATAGGAAGAGGCAACTGCCATTCTTAATCACATCAATAATTTTTTTATTCATTTTATCAGGCAAGGCAGGACATCCAAAACTTCTTCCTATAAAGCCGTTGCTGTTTAAAAATTGTTCAGTTACATATTCACTGCCATGAACAACAATAGCTCTTTCATAAGCACGGTCGTTAAATCCCTCTTCGCAACCTTTAATCTTCAAAGCATAGCCATGTGCGCCTGAATAAGTATTTAAAGTAATATAAAAACCCAGACTGCTTTTGTGGGAATCGTTCTCATTAGAAAAGCTTGTTGCATATTCCAATCCTGAATTGCGTCCATGTGCCACCATCGATTGAAAAATGACTTTATTTTTTTCCAGATCAATAACGTATAAACGCTTTTGGCTCGAAATTTTGCCGAAATCTATAACAGTTATAATATTTTTATTGCGGACTAATCTTTTTTTTATAAGGTTATTAAATCCTCTTAAAGCAAGATCAAATACTTCTTTGGATAATCCCTTTCTCTCAAGATTCATTAAAGTGTACGCACCAGGAATTTTGGCTTTTGCAGGTTCCTCAATAACATAAGTTTCAGATTCCCTACAAGAATCGTTATAAGCAGAATGAGTACTTATCTTATTTAAGACGCTATTTCCTTTAAATGAATTTGGGAAATTTATAAAAGCAGGAAAGACAAATAAAAAAGCTATCGGTAAACGAATAGAGGTTAGCATACTTGTGGTTTCAGAGGTCAAAAGTCGAAGGATCAAAATGGATAATGTATAAGCGTTATTGTAAAATAAATATTGCCTAAAATGGAGGTCAATTTTATTGTATTGTTCTAATTCCGTACAAGTACACAGTGAAATAGTAAGTTTACCAGGAGGCTTTACGAATGTTGAGGAAAATCTTCTCTGCCGAAAGTATTTAGATTATTATTTATTTAATTTGAATCAAACTTTATTTCAACCGTTAAAGGGTTTTATCTTTTCTCTTTAATGTAATAGCTGAATTTTTTTGAAGATCTCCAGCAAATCTTATTTCATACCTGTCATCCCCACCTTGTAAAATAAGCAATCCGGTATTCGGCGGAATTTTGCCCAGGTTTTCAGCATACATGATCACTTGTAATGAATCCCCAAGATCAGGCGTAAAATAAATTGTTTTTTTTATTGCATTTGTGTTCAGTCCTTGTTTTGATATAATGACCTTCCCATTTAATAAAACACTTACCGTATCTCCGTCAACTTCTCCATTATCGAATAAACTCAGTACCAGACTGTCTGATTTCACAAAGACACTCCGAATTGTTTCTATTTTTCGCTTTGCAAGTTGAGCTGCACCAATATTTGAAACTGGTTCAGGCATTTGTTTTACAGGAGGCGGAGCTGCCACAGCGATATATGGTTTAGGCGCTGAAACAACGTGTTCTTTATTATCTGTTATTGGTTTAGAAACTATTACTGCCGGCTTTTCCTCTTCTTTTGCCGGTGCTGAAGTTTGCGGTTTTTTTATTGATGGGGATGGATCTATTACAACATCTATTAATTGAGGCTGAGAAGGAGCCGGTATATTTTGTATAATTACCGGTGTGGGTATTACTGATATATCTTTATCTTTTGATTTTTCTTGAAGAATCGGGGGCGCTGATTCTTTTATACCAGATGCTGAAACTATTTCCTTCTCATTTTCTTTTGGTGAAGAGGTTCTTAATTTCTCCGAAGGTGTAGATACAACAGCTACATCTTTCTTTTGTTTTATTTGGGTTTGCATAAATGACAGTGAGTTCAAGAGATTTATTTCGTCCAATTTGGAGATGAGTTTTGATGGTGTGGAAATATCTCTTTTTTGTAATTGAATTGTTCCTGTATATGACAATGACTCCCATGATCTTGTGCGGAATGTACCAATTAATGTCACTATAGAATCCTCTGCTTTTAAAACAAGATAGTTGTATTGCTTTACCCGTTTTGGAGGGGTTGTATAATTATTAAACACAAGCTCTTTGTCTTCAATAAAAATATTTCCATTCTTGTTTTTGAATATGATTGATTTTACTCCGATATTCTCAACATTATTTATTGTAAAAACAGTTAGGGAATAACCTGTTAATTCCTCTCCATTTTTACTTATCACTAGCTCATAGGGATATTTAAAACCTTTGGTTTGTAAAAATCCAGTCCATAAACCTGTAAGGTCCTGTGCAAATAGTTTTAAAGGCAGTAAGAATAAAATTGTTATGGTCTTCAGGCTGTTATTCACAAATTTTTAATAGTTAGTAAACGAATAAGCAATTAATTTATGACTGTATAGCCATATTGTTGTAAAATTTGATAATTGAAAATAACGCATTTATCTGGTGATAGTTTGGAAGCTAACATTTTCTACTAGTCTGGCCAAAGACATTTTATGTTTTTTAATTTAATGAAGTTTCAACTGAGAGTTTCTAAAAGAAATCTTAAAATCCCATTAGTGGATAATTTATCCAGTCGCTGGCATGATTCTGGAAAATACATGTTTAACCCTACTTAACAACCCTTTTTTAACCATTAAAAATTTAATAGAGATGAGCTTTGAAAATTTTCCAACCGGCAACATTCCAGAACAAAAACCTGTAGTTAAAAATTATAATTATAATTACAAAGGCATATTATTAGGTGTATTGATAGCTGCTTTGGCAGGTACATGGGCCTACATGATATGGGATAAAAGTAACGCTAACGATAAAAAACAGCAGCTTACCATGCAGTTAACCACGAGTGATTCATCTAAAAATGATTTGCAGCGTGAACTAAATAATGCCGTCATGAGCCTTGACATGCTTAAAAGTACAAATGCAAGAGCAGATAGTTTATTAAGTACAAAAGATAAGGATATACAGGACCTAAAGTCAAGAATACAAAAGATAATTAATGATAAAAATGCAACCGGATCACAACTTGCTGAAGCAAGAAGATTAATAAAACAGTTGAAAGGCAATATTGAAACCTACACAGCAGAAATCGAGCATTTGAAAAATGAAAATATCCAGTTAACAGAAGAAAAGAGAGTGGTAACCGAAGAAAGAGAGGTCGTTAGAAGGAATTATGATTCAGCTAATACTGTTATAAAAGAAAAAGAAAGCATTATAGATATAGGTTCCACTTTGCATGCTTCTAACTTTAAGGTTGTTGGTGTTAAAGAAAAAAACAGCGGGAAAGAAAAGGAAACTTCGACAGCAAAACGTGTGGATAAACTTAAGATAACTTTCGATCTGGATGAGAACCGGATCACTCAAAGCGGATTGAAAGAAATTTATATAAATATTATTGCGCCTGACGGTTCAGTAATTGTTATACCTGAAATGGGTTCAGCTAAATTTGTAACAAGAGATGGAATGGAGAAATCAGCAACTAAGAAATTGGAAGTTGACTATAAGCAGGGAGAGCGTAAACAAGTGAACATTGAATTAGCCAAAGCTCAAACTTTTATGCCAGGCGATTATAAGATTGAAATTTATAATAATGGATTTAAGATTGGAGAAGCAGTAAGAAGTTTTAAGAAAGGTGGATTATTCAGTTAAATAATTAGGATCAAATTACATAAGCCCGCTTTAACCGGCGGGCTTTGCTTTTATAGTGCTTTTATTTTTTAAACATAATTGCTGACGCATCTTTGCCTCCATCAAATATCATAGCCTCTGCTGCACGGCTTTGCATTTTTTTTACCATCGCCTGAACGTCATCTTCAATTGAGTTATTAACTATGCCAGCTGTAAGTAATGATTTCCATTTAATGCCTCCGCCCTTGGAGCTAACTACGGTATAATTAGAGAGCGGTTCATTCATTACAAATACAGGAAAACCACCCACTTTGGAAACTCTCGCAACACCTTTTGTTTGGGCTGTTCCATCATCTTTAAATGAAACACCAATAATTCTTTTGCCTGCACTATAAACTACTGCATCAACTTTTCCGTTTTCCTTGGTTACTTTTCTAATAAATTGTTCAACCCTATCTGAAATACTTTTATTAATAAATCCTCCTGTTAATGCTGATTCAGCTTTAACACCCGTGCCCGCATCAACTAGTACTATATAATCTCTTACAGGTTCACAAAGAATATACGCTTCCACCCCGTTAATTCTTCGGACTCTTGCAAGCATGTCATCAGAATTTTGCGCAAATGTTGTTAAGGAGAAAATAATAGCGGTTAGGATTAAAAAGATTGATCGCATTTTTTGTCGTTTTAGTTTCGGTAAAATTTTAAATTTCTTTTCGAAGATAGTATTATCGGATCAGTTTCTAATATAAATAAAAATACCAAAGTGTTTCTAAGAAACAGCCTATCTAATTTGATAGACTGTCAATATTGCTCCCCCTCCCCGATTTGAACGGGGGACCCTCTGATTAACAGCGGCTCTAAATGCTTTATTCAGGTTTACAACAGTTAACATAGCTTAACTAATATTCTGATAATCAACAATATAAAGAAAATGGTTTAACTTAGCAACACGCTGAATTAACCTATTTAACTGTGTTTTGTTTGCAAATTGTTTGCAAATTTTCGAGGTCAAGATTAATGTGAAAAATGAAAAATAATCAGTTATGTCAATACTACTATCTGTTCTTCTTGATACAAGAAGAATCAAAATGAAAACAAAAAAGTATCCTGTAAAATTGAGGGTAACTTTTGAAAGAAAGGTGCAATATTATCAAACTATTTTTGATCTCTCGAAGGATGAGTACAAAAAACTTTCATCCTCCAGAATTTCTGATGAATTAAAAAAAATTCGAGATCAATTACGATCAATAGAAAGAGATGCCGAAGACCTTATTGATATTGAAATATTCAGTTTTGCCGAATTTGAGAAAGATTATATTTAAATAATCCTTTATTTCATCAAAGAAAATCAATTAAGGAAAATATAGTTCTGCAATCGTATCAATTTGATATGTCCCTTTACCTTCACCGGTTTCCAATTTTCAAAGAAGAAGCACCGGCTGCGGGAACTATTAAAATTGTATTTCTTTCATATATAGATAAGCTATTGAGGGAACATAGAATTCGTACGGCCGTCAATTACCAAACCTCATATTATGCAATTTCAAAATTCAGAGGTAATCTTCGATTCAGTGACATTACAGTTACTTATTTAAAAGAATATGAGGAATGGATGTTGCAACAGGATTATTCAAAAACTACTATTGGAATTTACCTTAGGTCATTACGAGCCATATTTAATGAAGCTGCTGAAAATAAAATTATTAAAAAAGAAAAATGTTATCCTTTTGGAAAACGCAGGTATCAAATTCCGACTTCAAGAAACGTAAAAAAATCACTTACCCTTCAGGATGTTGGTAAAATTTACAAATACATTCCTGAATGTGACCAGGAGTCAATGGCGAAAGATTTCTGGTTGTTTTCTTATTTGGCAAACGGAATGAATTGCAAGGACATTGCATTGCTAAAATATAGAAATATAGAAGAAGAATATATTGTTTTTGAAAGAGCTAAAACAGAAAACTCAACACGTGCAAATCCAAAATCAATTTCAGTTTTTATTAATGAGGATATTCAGGGAATAATAACTTCGAGAGGAAACGCTGACAAGTCTCCGGGTAATTATATCTTTCCAATATTGCAACATGGTATCACACCATTACGCCAATATGAATTACTTGAATTATTTATTCGGTCAATTAATGAATGGATGGACAAGATCAGAAAAAAACTGAAGATTAAAAGACGAGTTAGTACTTATGTAGCCAGGCATACTTTTTCAACGGTAATGAAACGTTCCGGGGTAAGTACTGAATTTATACAGGAGGCTTTAGGGCATACGGATATTCGGACAACTGAAAATTATTTGGACAGCTTTGAGAAAGAGGTAAAAAAAGAATATGCTGCTAAATTGTTAGCCTTTGATTGAAGGATTATTGTGTGTATTGGTTGATTCGTCTGGTAAAATAGTTTTTAGGGATTCAGGCATTAATGGATTTGATAATTTAAAAACATTCATTCAGTCGAATGTTAAATGAGCTAAATATTAGATACAACTATTTCCAGGGCCATACGGCAACTTTTGTTGTTTTGCTTTTACTTGTTAACTTCATCAAAAGTTTTTTTTAATCAGCATTTATTCCGGGCTGGACGTTCAATGAATTCCCTGCCTGCAGCAAGACTTGTCCGTCAGACTGTGAAAAAACCAAATCTGCAATATAAATATACACACAATGTGAATAGCCC
>JBPCQG010000446.1:0-6964 GCA_050998315.1 Chitinophagaceae bacterium | reverse complement strand
AGGACCTGTTGCCGATATTTTTTCAGAGAAAGGTATTGAAGCCCGTAAACAGTGGTGGCGTGAGGTTTTGGCAGGTGGCGATTATGATGGTAAAGTTGATACCGGTGAAGTGGATGATAATAAAACTGTTGATGCATTAATTGAAAGAATGAACAATGATCCTGAAGAAATTGCATGGATATGGGCCGCACAAAACAAACATGACGTGTCAGGATATTATTGGCTCATGAGCCAGTTAAAAGATTTCCAGGGAAGAATATTTGTTTTATATCTCAACAATCTTCCTTTTATAAATGACAAAGGAAATATTTTTTATCCTACAAATATATTTGAGATACCTGCAAAAGAATTTTTGAAAGCAAAAAAATTAGCAAGGCAAATAACATCCGGCGAATTTGAAGTTGATCCGGATGAATGGACAAAGCTATGTAATGAAAATATGGGTGTGAGAACTTTGGAAGGCGGAAAAAAACTTATCCAGCATGATTATGATTATTACGATGCTGAACTTTTAAAATTTATAACACCTGACTGGCAAAAAATAAATAAACTATTCCATTCATTTTTTTCCAAATCTAAAAATACAACAGGTGATGCCTATCTTTTATGGCGGTTGAAATTAATGATTGCAGAATGTAAAATAGATGCACAGGGAGAAATAAAGGGAATGAAAGACTTTGAAGTGAAGCTTAAAGAAAATATTCAATAATCAACACTCAAGTTAAATAACCATGTTGAAATTAATGATAGCAAATGAGAAGATAGATTCACAGGGAGAAATAAAGGGAATGAGAGACTTTGAAGTGAAGACGAAAGCTTCTAATACAATCAATAGCTCCATAGGAGCGCCCATATCAGTAGCCGCAAGAAATAATGATTAATTCAGGTCCGTAGGAGCGATATATTAAAACATAATGCCAAATACATATTCACAATTATATATTCAAATTGTATTTGCTGTTAAGGGAAGGCAATTATTTATTAAAGAGGAATTCAGGGATGAATTGCAAAAATATATCTCCGGCATTATTAAAGAGAAAAAGCAAAAATTATATGCCATTTACTGTATGCCCGATCATACACATGTTCTTGTAAGTATAAAGCCTGATATTGCAATTTCTGACCTGGTTAGAGATATAAAAGCAAATTCGTCTTCATTTATAAAAGAGAAAGATTTTGTGAAAAATTTTTCCTGGCAAACCGGTTTTGGTGCTTTCTCTTATTCAAAATCGCAGGCTTTGAATGTTGTTGAATATATCTTAAATCAACCAAAGCATCATGCTAAAAAAACTTTTAAACAGGAATACATAGAATTTTTACAAAAATTCGAAATAGAATATAAGGAGGAATATTTATTTGAATTTTATGATGAATGAATATGTAGAACATATCGCTCCTACGGAGCTTGCACAAAATATTTTAATCAAACTATTAATATAACGCCCCGATGGGGCTACCAATTGATTATTGAATATTATATGTTTTTTAATTTATTAATCTTAAATGCCAAAAGCAACAACAGAGGATTATCTCCACAGTGATTCAGGAGTAAGCGGGCAATACAAAACTTGGTTTTTAGATTATGCCAGTTATGTAATATTGGAAAGGGCAGTGCCTGCTGTAGAAGACGGATTAAAGCCTGTTCAGCGCCGGATCTTGCATGCCATGAAGGAAATGGATGATGGCCGCTTTAATAAAGTTGCCAACATTATCGGGCAAAGTATGCAATACCATCCGCATGGTGATGTAAGTATTGGCGATGCATTGGTTAACCTGGGACAAAAGAATTTGCTGATAGAAACGCAGGGAAACTGGGGGGACGTTAGAACCGGTGATGATGCAGCTGCCCCCCGTTACATAGAAGCAAGGTTAAGTAAGTTTGCTTTGGACGTTGCTTTTAATAATAAAACAACTGAATGGCAGCTGAGTTACGATGGAAGGAAAAATGAACCGGTAACGCTTCCAATGAAATTTCCTTTACTGCTTGCACAGGGAGCAGAAGGAATAGCTGTTGGACTTGCAACGAAAATATTGCCTCATAATTTTTGTGAGCTTATTGAAGCCTCGATAAAATACTTGCGTGGCAGAAGGTTTGAATTGTTTCCTGATTTTGCAACAGGGGGAATGGTTGATGTAACCGATTACAATGAAGGCATGCGTGGGGGCAAAATAAGAGTGAGAGCAAAGATCGAGGAGCTGGATAAAAGAAACCTTGTGATACGGGATGTGCCTTATGGAATTACAACTACCCAATTAATCGATACCATCATTAAGGCTAATGATGGCGGCAAAATAAAAGTAAAAAAGGTAACTGATAACACAGCGGCAGATGTTGAAATTGCTATTGAGCTTGCACAGGGTATTTCCACTGATATTACGATTGATGCGTTATATGCTTTCACCGATTGCGAAATTTCTATTTCGCCTAATGCATGTGTAATTGTTGCGCATAAGCCTGCTTTTCTAGGTGTGCCGGAATTGCTTAAGATATCTGCTGATAACACAAAAGATCTATTAAAAAAAGAATTAGAGATAAAGCTTGCAGAGCTTCATGAAAAATGGCATTACACTTCTTTGGAGAAAATATTTTTTGAAGAAAAAATATACAAAGAGCTGGAGAAGAAACATGAAACATGGGATAAGGTTTTAGCGGCAATTGATAAAGCATTCAATCCATTTAAAAAATTATTGAAGAGAGATATAACAAAAGAAGATATAATTAAATTAACGGAAAAGCCTGTACGCAGAATTTATAAACTTGATATTGATGAACTGAATGACCAGATAAAAAATCTTGAGGCAGATATTAAGCAGGTTAATTATGATCTTGAAAATTTGACTGACTATGCTGTGGCTTATTATGAAGGGCTTTTAAAAAAATATGGAAAGGGCAATGAAAGAAAAACAGAGATAAAACTCTTTGATACGATACAGGCAAAAAATGTTGCCATTGCTAATACAAAAATATATGTGAACAGGGCTGAAGGCTTTATTGGAACAGGATTAAAGAAGGATGAACTTATTGGGGATGTTTCGGATCTTGATGATATAATTGCTTTTACAAAAGCCGGTAAAATGAAAGTGATAAGAGTTGCTGATAAAAGTTTTATCGGAAAGGATATTATTCATGTGGATGTTTTTCATAAAAATGATGAACGCACTACCTACAATATGATCTATTTTGATGGAAAGCAGAAAAGCTTTGCAAAGCGTTTTAATGTTACAGGTGTTACAAGAGATAAAGAGTATGATGTGGCAAAGGGAGAAGATAAAACAAGAGTACACTATTTGACTGTAAACCCTAATGGCGAAGCCGAAGTGGTGAATGTAATTTTAAGTCCTACAAGCTCTGCACGAAATAAAGAATTTGATTTCTATTTTGAAGAAATGGATATCAAAGGAAGGAGCAGTCTTGGCAACCAGGTTACAAAATATCCAATTAAATCGGTAAAATTAAAAGAGAAAGGGAAATCGACTTTAGATGGACGCCGGCTTTGGTTTGATGAAGCTTTCGGAAGGTTAAATACAGAAGAGAAAGGCAGGCTGCTTGGAAATTTTGATGGGGATGATAAAATATTGGTAATAGATTATGATGGTAACTATGAAATAATTGATCAGGAACTTACCCAAAGATTTGATGTTGGCAATATTGCACTGATTGAAAAGTTTTCTCCAGATAAAATTGTGACTGCTGTTTATATTGACAAAGAAAAAATGCAGTTCAACATCAAGCGATTTAAAATTGAAACAACAACACTTCACAACAAATTCTTATTTATTAAAGAAGGAGAAGGCAACAAACTAATAAAGGCAACTACTGACGAAGAGCCAATTCTTGCTGTACAAAGTGGACGGGGTTCACAGGTTAGAAAGGCAAAAATTAAATTAAATAAGATGGTGGATGTTATGGGCTGGCGTGCTATTGGCACTAAACTTACTGATTATAATAAAAGTGTAGAAATGGATTGGGAGAAAAACGAAAAAGAAAATCCGCAGACAGAATTGTTTTAGTTGTCATACTGAGTAAGTTTATCCTGAGCTTGTCGAAGGGTCGAAGTATTGTTGGGGCTGTGAACATTCGTACTGCTGTCATCTTTTGTCCCGGCTATCCGCTGCAAGTTGCCCTGCTTGACTTGAGCCTGGCTAAGGGCAAAGCTTTCGCTACTATCCGGCAGCCGCCGAACAAAGAAATTTATTCAGCCTCATAGAGGCGCTATATTAATAGAAATACATCCCGTGATAGAACATAGCTCCATAGGAGCGGAATAAAAAAAGCATACCCCCCTACGGGGCTCATTAAAAAATTCATAAACATCTTATATTCGCCATTACAACATTAAAAGCTATCGTTGAAAAATTTGGCTGATATACCTGATATTGATAAGCCCCGTGAGAAACTCGCTAGCCGTGGTGTTAAGGCTTTATCAAGTCACGAATTACTTATGGTATTAATTGGTAGTGGGCTTGCCGGAAGAGATGTTTCTGCACTTGCTACTGACATTCTTAAAGTGATAGAATTAGAAAAAGAGAATATTACGTTAGATAAGCTTACAAATATTCAAGGTATAGGAAGAGCTAAGGCAAGTCAAATTCTTTCTGCATTTGAATTAGCCAAACGTTACTTAATTAAAGAAGAAAAGAAAATCCATAACACAGAAGATATATTAGCACTTGTACAAGATATTCGTGATAAAAAACAAGAACACTTTATCACGATTACATTAACAGGCGGCTCATCAGTAATTGAAAAACGTGAAGTATTTAAAGGGACTATAAATCATAGTCTGGTGCATCCAAGAGAAATTTTTGCTGATGCAATTGCAGATAGGGCTGCAGGAATTATTTTCGTACATAATCATCCTGCTGATGATGCACAACCTTCTGAACTTGACATTAAATTAACCAGGCAACTATGTGATGCGGCAAAGCTGATGGGTATCCAAGTAATTGATCATGTTATTGTTACCAAACACAGTTATTATAGTTTCCAGTCAGAAGGACTGCTTAACAAATAAAAAATGAACTTAACAAAACACGAAATAGAAGATATTATTGAACGTTTGAAAGACGGTCAGGTTTTACCCGATGATTTCAAATACAAACTTTTTCCTGTTAAGCAAAAAGAATATGAATTGGTTTACGGAGGCAAGATGCGTAAGGAAGATATTTTGGCAAGTGAAGATGGAGTTTTTCCAGTGCCATTACAAGTTGCAAAAATATTTAACGGAAAGCGTGAACAATGGAAAGACGGTTGGAGAAGCATTATCGCGTTTGGGGATAATCTTCAATTCCTGAAAACAGTTTACGAAAACAAAGACCCACTCATTAAAAACAAAGTCAAAGGAAAGGTTAAACTCGTTTACATTGATCCGCCATTTGGAACAGGAGATGAGTACGAAGGTAATAAAGGACAGAAAGGATATACAGCAAAAAGTAAGGGAGCTGAATTTGTCGAATTTGTAAGAAGAAGATTAATCTTACTTGATAGCATAATGCACGAAGATGCCGTAATAGCAGTTAGACAAGGTTATAACTTTGGTCATTATATCAAGATTGTCTTAGATGAAGTTTTTGGAAAAAATAATTTCATTAACGAAATAGCTGTAAATCGTGGCGCTCAAAAATTTGGTGGATCAAAAAAATTCAGCACTGCGGTTGATAGCATTTATATCTATTCAAAAGGAGGCAAATATTTTTTCAATCCTTTCAGAAGAGAGCGTTATGGAAATGAGCCGAAGACAACTAACATGTATATGAAAGGGGAACGGAAACCAAGGGAAAGAATTTTTTTAGATTCGGATGGAAATAAAGTCGTTCTCATTCCACCAGCTGGACAACATTGGAAGTTTATCCAGAAAAAGCTAGATGAAATGTACGAGAATGATATTATTTATCTGCATTATCCAGAAGAGAATAAAGATACAGGTATTAGAAAAATATATAATGGCAAATTAGAGAAAATAAATTTTGTTCCGAGATTTCATTTTGACAAGGATAAAGCTATAGATACAAATTGGACTGATATTCCAGGGTATACAAAGACCAAAATTTATCCTACTGAAAATTCTGAGCAATTGTTAGAAAGAATAATAAAATCTTTTTCTAAGGATGGGGATTTAGTGTTGGACTGTTTTGTCGGGTCTGGTACTACTGCAGCAGTTGCCGAAAAACTTAATAGAAGATGGATAACATGTGATATAGGTAAACTTTCGTTTTATACAGTTCAAAAAAGAATTTTAAATATTCAAGAAAGCAATTCAATTAATTATACAAAGGAAAAATACGCTCAACACGCAAAATCTTTTTTAGCAACTAATACTGGGCACTATGATTTAGCAAAAATATTTGAACTAAAACACCAGGAGTACTCTGAATTTGTCATGAACCTATTCGAAGTTGAAGCAAAGAAGAAGACAATCAGTGGAATCCAGATTGACGGAGAAAAAAAGGATGGTTACAATGTAATAGTCTGGCAATATTGGAAATTCCAAGACAGTTTGGTTGATGAAGATTATCTACGCGACTTACACAGTCACATAGGAGCAAAAACCGGTAAAAGGGTTTACATTATCGCTCCTGCAAGCTATGTTGATTTTATAAGTGACTACTACGAAATTGAAAAAGTTCGTTATTACTTTCTCAAAGTACCTTATCATATTATTCGTGAATTGCACAAAGTGCAATTCAAAAAATTCCGTCAACCACAAAGTCAAAATAATGTTAATGATTTGGATGATGCAGTTGGTTTTCACTTCATGCGACAACCCGAGGTAAAAAGCGAATGGAAAGAAAAAGGCGGAGAGTATTACATTACAATCAAAAAATTTCTTTCCGATTTCAGCGAAGAAGAAACAGAAAGAGACATGGAGAATTTTGAAAGTTTGGCAATGGTGCTGATTGATAAAAACTTTGACGGAGAAACTTTTGACATGGACACTTATTATTTTGCTGAAGACCTTATACC
>JBPCQG010000265.1:0-3138 GCA_050998315.1 Chitinophagaceae bacterium | reverse complement strand
AGGAGTGAATAAATATGATGATGATATAGTTGCATTGACGGCTGATGAGAATGGTTCTCTCTGGTTGCACAACGCCGAAAACGGCCTGCTGGAGTACAGGATACAGGAAAGGCAATTTAAATCCTATGCCCGACACAACGGAATGCCCTTTGAAGTGCTGGAAGGCGTTAGCCCTGTGATAAACGATATCTTATGGATATCCAGCTCCAGTCATTTGATAAGATTTGACACAAGAACAAAAAAAATTGTTGTGTTTGATCATAATGATGGCTTTCCAGACGATGCAACAAAAAACAGGAAGATGTATTATGACAGTTTAGGTAAGACAATGTACTTGCTGTTTAGTGGAAGCGTAGTCAGCTTTGACCCCTTACTACAACTAAAGTCACCCGCCGCCAACGATATTCTTGTTACTGAACTTAGAATAAATAACAACGAGTCTCTTTATTATCCTGCAGATAATCTTTCATTCCCGTACAACCACAATAATCATTCTCTTTACTTCACCCTAATTGATTACGACAATAACAACTACCAATTTGAGTATCGCATTAACGAGGCAGGGTACTGGACAAAACTTGATAAACAGTGGAGTCTTAACCTTACAAGCTTGTCACCGGGTATTTATAATGTGCACCTGCGTGCCTCAGGCAGATCAGGTGATGAAAAGTTGAAAACTTTTTCTTTCACAGTAAAGCCTCCTTTCTGGAACACCTTTTGGTTTTATGGCATAGCTACCATCTTACTTCTCACTGTTATTTACCTGGTTTACCGGGCACGGATCAAAAGTATCCGCGAAAGAGCCAATGTTGATAAACTTTTAGCACAAACAGAGCTTAAGGCACTGCATGCACAGATGAATCCTCATTTCATATCTAACAGCCTTAACAGTATCAGAGAAATGATTCTGTGTGATGAAAACAAACAGGCCTCGCATTTTCTTACAAAATTTGCCCACCTCATTCGCATTACTTTAGATCAGTCTTCGCAGACTTTTATTTCATTACGTAATACAATTGATTACCTGAACCGGTATATAGAAATGGAGCAGATCCGCAACGATAGATTTGTCTGCAACATTTATGTCGATAAAGAGCTGAATGAAGATGAAGTTCTTTTACCTCCTATGCTCATTCAGCCTTTTATAGAAAATGCAATTTGGCATGGGATGGGTGGAGAAGATAAATCCATTGCCGTTGTTATCCATTTCAAAAAACAAAATAAAAAACTCGTCTGCATTATTGATGACAATGGCATTGGTATTAAAAACTCTTTGGAGATGAAAAAGATAACGACTGACCACCACAGGTCAGTGGCAATATTTAATATTAAAGAGCGGATCAATTTACTAAATGAAAAATATGACTTAAGCAGTTCAGTTACAATAGAAGATAAAATGTCCCGGACAGAGTTTCCCGAAAAAGGTACAAGAGTTATTTTGAATTTACCACTTCAAATGCACCATCATGCAAACGATTAAAACCATATTGGTTGATGATGAGCCAAGGGGATTAAAATCTCTGCAAAAACTATTACAGTTTAATTGTCCTTCAGTGGAAGTAATAAGTTGCTGCAATAATGCAACTGAGGCAAAGAACGAGATCCTTGGGGTAAACCCTGATCTTGTTTTTCTGGATATTGCAATGCCTGGAAAAACAGGATTGGACATGTTGGCTGAACTGCCGGAAATTAATTTTGAAGTCATTTTTGTGACTGCTTATTCAGATCACATGACGCAGGCATTTCAATTTAGCGCTGTTGATTATCTGCTAAAGCCTGTAGATGAAGAATTACTTACACAGGCAGTGAGCCGGGTTGAAAAAAAACTGGAAAGAAAAGTCAACGATAAAGTAACGACTAAGAAGGATGAGCTGGAAACATTTATTTATAACATGCAGCATGCTTCTGTAAATCAAAAAAAGCTTTGTATTCCTTCACTTACAGGATTTCAGGTAATAGAAATTGCAGATATCATTTACTGTGAGGCAAGTACTAACTACACAAATTTCTATTTTACCCACCGTTCTCCAATTTGTGCTTCAAAACAAATTCACGAATATGAGCAACTCTTATCCGATTGCAACTTTATCAGAACGCATAAATCATTCCTGGTAAACATGCAGCACATAAAAGAATATGTACGTGGTGAAGGTGGTAGCCTGATTTTGTCAAACGGTAATGAAGTAGAAGTATCCCGCAGAAAAAAAGATTGGCTGATGACCAAAATGAAATCATTTTACAAGTTTTAGGTGTTGGTATTTATCATTAAAATACCTTCTCTTTATCTGGGTAGGCAAAAGAACTGGAGCACTGCAATCAAATCTTTTGAAGCTGCAGTAGCAGCAGAAGACACCTTAAGATATAGTGCGCCAAAAGTCTGGCGAATACCTGCAGTGTATGAAAAACAACTATACTGAGCTTGGGCAAATGCATCCTAAAAACTATGGATGGTATCAGCGCAGGCTAATATTCAATTCTTGTTTATTTTTGAAATACTGCCATAACAAAATTGATCTACATCTTTTGATTAATTTTTTAAAAACAAAATTGTTTTATGTCACAAGCTGCTGCTACCAAAAATACATTTTCTTATGCAGCACCTGTAGCGCAAAAAGAACGTATCGTTATTCTTGATAGCCTTCGCGGTTTTGCCATTTTGGGCATATTACTTATGAACATAGGTAGTTTCGGATTACCAGGGTATTTGATTTCTTTCTTACAACAAAAGCGCATCACTCGATTGAAAGGCGCCTGCCCAACAAAAATAAGATGGTTAAAAGTGTGAAATCAATAATGCCCGTAAAAGATTCAGATCGGTCACCTATATTGGATGTACTCAGAGGCATAGCCATAGTCGGCATATTTATCAATAATATTTATGGTTTTTCAGGCTATGGTTTTTTTACTGAAGAATATAAAATGCAGCTTTCAACCTATCCTATAGATAAAGTAATTTCTTTTTTACAAACCATGTTTGTAGAAGGAAAATTTTATTCTCTTTTTTCTCTTCTATTCGGTATTGGCTTTTCAATAATTATTATCCGTAGTGATCAGAAGGGAATGAATGCATTCAAAGTTTTTTACAGGCGCCTTGCCATACTCTTTTTAATCGGAGCAGCTCATATATATTTTTTATGG
>JBPCQG010000245.1:0-4448 GCA_050998315.1 Chitinophagaceae bacterium | reverse complement strand
CAATTCATGGATCATAGCTACAGTCGCTGAAGCATGGTTCGGATTACATAAATACGAGATTGCATTAACGTTCCTTAAACAATACATTGAGTTACCAGGTTTAAATCAATGGGAGATCAGAAGTTTTACTCAGCAAATTTTTTCACTTGCTTACCTGCAGGTTTATCAAAAGAAATTTTATGATACGCAGGTTGAAAATAAAATTCCCGGGTACGAACAGTTAGATGCAATAGCGGACCAGATCAGTGAAAAAAGAATGAATGCCTGTCTTAAAGTGTTTATGGCTAAACGCATTGATGGTGAGGCAAAAGATGTAAATATTGAAATAAAAAAAGATGGTAAAGTGGGCCTTGCATTATCAGGAGGTGGCTTCAGGGCTTCCCTGTTTCATATTGGTGTACTGGCTTCTCTTGCAGAAAATGATGAGTTAAAAAATGTTGAGCTCATTTCCTGTGTTTCGGGAGGCTCTATTATTGGTGCTTACTATTACCTGAAACTTAAAAAGGTTTTGGAAGAAAACACCGATGACAATATTGATAAGAGTCATTATTTACAAATTGTAAAAGAGATTGAAAAAGATTTTTTAGAGGGCGTACAAAATAACCTGCGCATGCGCATATTCAGTAACCTCTTTCTTAATTTCAGAATGCTTTGGGATAAAAATTATTCCCGCTCACACCGCATAGGCGAGTTGTATGAAACCTATTTTTATAAAACACTCACGGGGAAAGATAAACTGTATATGAATGATCTTTTTATCAATCCAAAACTGGAAGAAGGAGAAAGTTTTTCATTTACTACAGATAACTGGAAACGCGATAATAAAATTCCGCAACTGGTATTAAATGCCACCAGCGTAAACACAGGGCACAATTGGCAATTTACTGCCTCGTGGATGGGTGAACCACCGGGAAATATACAAACAGATATAGATGTAAAGCCACGGCTGCGACGGATGTATTATGAAGAAGCCCCGGAGAAATATAAAAAATTCAGAGTGGGTTATGCCGTGGGTGCATCTGCATGTGTGCCGGTAATGTTTCATCCTATGCCTTTGCCTGATTTGTTTCCGGGGATTGACCTGCAACTTATTGATGGCGGTTTACATGATAACCAGGGTATAGCTGCACTTATTGAGGCGGAATGCAAAAACATGATCATTAGTGATGCCAGTGGACAAATGGCTACTAACGATGTTGCAACTCATAACGCGGCTGCTGTCTTTTACAGGGCAGATACCATATTGCAGGAGCGTATCCGTGAACTGCAGTTCATGGATATAAAAGAACGCAGTTATACCACACAATTGAATTCATTAATAACTGTTCACCTCAAGAACGGTCTTAAGGCATATCCGGTTAGCTGGAAGTATTGTATTGATCCTGAAAGGTCAATTCTGTATGAGGATGAAAATTACATGATTGAAGATCTGCTGAAGTACGGTGTTTTGCGTGATGTACAAATATTGCTTTCCGAAATACGAACGGATCTCGATTCTTTTAATGATACAGAGGCTTACGCATTGATGTATTCAGGTTATGCACAAACCAATTATGAGTTCAATAAAAAAGGAAATGAAAATATAGAAGGGTACGACTGGGACTTTTTGAAAATACAGCAATATCTCACTATTCCTGCGAAGGCTGATAAAATAAAAAAAATTCTTATATCCGGTAGAAAGCTTGCCTTTAAAGTGCTTAATGTAAGCAAGCCTGCAAAGATCGCTATGATAATACTGGGAGTGCTTGCAAGCATTCCACTTGTCTGGCTCGTTTATAAATTTTATGATACACCTATCTATAAAACAGAAGTTACTGTAAAAGTTATTTTCGGTTTTATTTTGGTTGGTATTTTAGGGTATGTTTTTAAGTCGTTAGCAAAATTTATCAATTATAAGAGCACTATAGCAAAATATCTTGCATTGGTTTTTGTAATGATTGCCGGATTTATTGTAAGCAATATTTATTTACTCTTCTTCAATGGCATTTATAATAATGCAGGAAAATTAAAAGAAAGTGAATAAAGATAAAGCGCTGCTAAAAAATTAAGAGGTTAAGGAATAAGATTTTTCTCGCTCCTTTTTTGGGGTTAAAAATTTTAATAACAAGCTTTTGTGGTATTTCCAAGTTGACTTTAGGTACTAATAGTAAATATTGTAATGCCTTAAGTGATGCTCAACGAAGAACACTGGATAGCCTGATTGCAGATGTTAATAGAAAAAGGCAGACGATGAAAAAGGTTGTAAGAAAGTATTGAGCAGTTCATAAATAATGGCAAACTTTCCATCTGCTCACGGATTAGCAAAAGCTCTCGTAAAAACCATACAAGAACGGTATGATATGAGCCATACTTTAGTGTCTCTTTTGATTAAAATAGGTATAATAGATGTTCTAATTATATCGTCATCGCTAATCCCAATGCCTCCGCAGTTACTGAACCTACTACGCCATCCGCACTGTTCTCACCAAACATTTTCTTTTGAAAAGCGATTACAGACTTTATTGTACGATCCCCGTAATCTCCATCTATGTTCCCTTCATAAAAAATCTTTGCTTTTAGCTTGGTTTGAAGTTTCTCAACCAGCGGGCCTGAGGAGCCATATTTGAGTTTTGCCTTATTGGCGTTACCACCCGATGCAATACTAAATACTTCAAGCCCGGTAAATAAAAAATAAGGAAATGAATTTTGCGCGAGTGCATAAGCATTGTCGTGAAAAATTTTCCAGGGACCAATATTTTTATTCCTGCCGGGCTTTTGGCATTTGGGGAAGCCCATAATTACCTGGCAACCTGCACTGGCATAATTATCTGCATTTATCCCATCAAACCACCACAATGAATATTATCCTGTGGGTTGTCAAATTCTATACGGTCATCACTGTCAAAATCAACATCATCAGCAGTCCGCCTTATCGGATGAGGTGCATTTTGCCGGAATGCTTCATGCCCGGTGGGAATACCTCCTTTGTGAAAACCTTTTCGGTAATCTTTATAAAACCCGGGCATTAAACAGTTGGCCCCAATACCATTCTTAATCATAGCAGACTTTACTATTTTCTGATGTGGTACTGTACTTGCCGGAAACGCGGCAAATTTATTGTCGCTTGTGCGCCATTGTAAAATAGTGCAACGTGGATTTATATAATTCACATCCATGATATTTAGTGTTTGCTTAGGTTGAAAACTTTGGTCATTGCTATTGGTAAGTATGGCGCCCCGAAAGCCAATAAAAACCAGAGTCTCTTTCGGGGTCTCAAACTGATTTATAGTTAAAAGCTTCTGTAATAATGCTAAATCAAAATCGAATGTTGCCATGTGTTTGAAAGTTTAGATTGTGTTATGAAAAGTATCTGTTTCTTACCTGGTTGCAGATGTTTCTCAAAACTTATAAATTCAGCTAAAATCTATAAAGGAATTTAAATACTTCTTGTTATTAGCAGTTATGTTTTGTGTAGGGAGGAGATTTGAAATCACAAGAAAGAACAAAAAATCAACAAAACAAATAATTTTTTTCGAAGATTATGATTCGGTTGTTTTTTATCGGCAGAGATGTGAAATGTATAAATTAAAATAAAATGTTGATCTTGAAAAGAATTATTTTTTGTTTTTGTATTTGCTTTTATTTTTTTGAAAACGTTACTGCACGTACGTATCCTTCAAAACTTTGACGAATATAGAGTTCCGTTTTATAATTTCCCTGACTGTTTAAAAAGGAAAAATGGCAGAGTGGTAAATAATTCACAGGAATAGAACAATATAGAATGGCCATGCATTTATCATTTGTATGAAGAGAATCAATTTTGGAAATATCCTGCAAATAAAATTCCAATCAGGTACCGCTTGTTAGAAAAAGACGAATGTGCTCTAGCAGGAATATCTATAAGAAAACAGGTACGAATTTATTCGCATCCGACTGACTCAACTGTTCATGTTGATGTGCTTGTTTATTCCTTCAATTGCTGATGGAAAACCGAAATGTGAAATTCATCCGCTGGGTATTGGAGGCAACGCAGATCCGGTTAGATTGGTGTTTAATTCTGCTACCGGACCTGCAATAAATGCGTCAATTGCGGCCTGGATATATGCCGGTGGCGCACACCATACAGGTTATAGCCAAAATCTTACGAGAGAGCACATGGAGGATTTTGCATCGTTTGCAAACATTGAATATGTGGTGATTGGTAAAAACACAAATCTTTATCAGTTAAAAAATGAATTGAGAATGGAATGAAGCGTAAGTAGAACAAAGATTTTTTGCAATTATCATAGGTATCTTCACTTTATTTTTCAGAGCAATCCGGGGCTTTATTTTTTTTTTTACTTTTCAGTTCACTTCAATACATTTATTACCTTTCCCATAAATTATAAATCGCATTTTTGATAAGATAACCCCCATGGCAGAATTTTTTAAAAGACAGTTCCTGGAATTTGAGCAACCTATAAAGGAAC
>JBPCQG010000238.1:0-8108 GCA_050998315.1 Chitinophagaceae bacterium | reverse complement strand
AATAAAGCTTTGTACCAGGCGGAACAACAACTCTTAACCACAACAGGACTGCCTCGCAGAGGATGGTATAGACACAGTTTATATGCTCCGGGATTTTATACAGGTTACGGAGTGAAAACATTGCCGGGCATACGTGAAGCAATTGAGCAACGCAACTGGAAAGAAGCTCAGGATCAGATTAATATTGATGCACAAGCGATCAATAAACTTTCAAATTATTTGATGAACATTGCATCGGTGAATAAATAAGAACGGGTTATTTTCTCATTGCTCGTATTACCCTATAAATTGAGGATATGAAGCACATTCTACAACTACATACCGTAAACGTTATCTCCTTAAATTATACCAGATGAAAAAATTATCACTGATTTTATTCTTAATATTCTCTTTAAAAACATATGCCCAAAAACTTACGGCAGAAGAAAAACAGATCATAGCTGAGATAAACAAACAGATGCCGCAAACTCTGCAGCTACTGGAACAATCAGTAAATATTAACAGCGGTACACATAATATAGAGGGTGTAAAAAATGTTGGGTTAATTCTTAAAAAAGAATTTGATAAAATAGGGTTTACTACCGAATGGATATCGTTACCTGACTCCCTCAAACGGGCAGGCCATTTAGTGGCAAGTGTAAATGGGAAAAAGGGGAAGAATTTATTTCTTATTGGTCATCTTGATACTGTTTTTGAACCGGATATGCCCGCCAATCCTTATAAAAAATTAAATGATTCCACCGCCACCGGACAAGGCGTGGTTGATATGAAGGGCGGTAATATGATGATATTATCTGCTTTGCAGGCTTTACATAAATTAGGACTTTTAAAAAATACTGCTATCACAGCATATTTTACCGGCGATGAGGAAAAGTCAGGCTCTCCGGACTCAGTTAGCAGGGCTGATTTTATTAAAAGAGCCAAACAAGCTGATATTGCATTAGGTTTTGAAGGAGGAAATTTAAAAAATGCAGTAACTGCAAGAAGAGGTTCCAGCGATTGGCAGCTCACCGTTACCGGAAGACAGGCTCATTCCGCTGGTGTTTTTTCTTCAAACTACGGTTCTATTTACGAGGCGGCAAGAATTATAAATACTTTCAGGGAGGAGTTAAGCAAAGAAAAATATTTGACTTTTAATCCAGGGATTTTTATCGGCGGTTCTGAATTAGTTTATGACTCAGCTAACATATCAGCTTCCGTTTCAGGAAAGCTGAATATCATTTCTCCTATAACTTATGTACAGGGTGACCTCCGGTTTTTAACTGAAGAACAAAAAAATAATGCACGTATAAAAATGAAAAAGATTGCAACCACAAATAACCTGGGTGCTACCAATGCAAGAATTTCCTTTGATGATGGCATTCCTTCTATGGAACCTACAGCCGGCAATAATGCTTTGGTTAATATACTCAGTAAAGTAAGTACTGACATGGGGATCGGACCTACAATAGCAGGTGACCCCGGGAGCAGGGGAGCCGGTGATATTTCTTACATAGCTAAATACCTTGATTGCTTAGATGGCTTAGGCGCAAGCGGAAGAGGCGCACATGCACCCGGTGAAATTATTAATCTTAAAGAATTTCCTATTCTAACTCAAAGGGCGGCAATATTTATTTATCGATTGATAAAGGAATAATCTTGAAGTTTCAATTATTTTTTAAATTTCTTTTCAGGATTTCTTTTTTGATGGAATATCGAAGTAATAACTATCAGTTTTTTTAACTCATCAATAAAATAAACAATAGAGAAAGGATATCTTTTAGTTTTTGGCTTCATAAAAATCTTTATAGCTTTTTTTAAATCCTATAGGATCCGATTGTACTTTATTTAGTACTTGCCGTACACTTGAAACAAAATTTTCGGCTGCCGTGAAACTTCTTGACTTATACCATGCAACAGATTCGAGATATTCTTTTGTCGCCCGTTTGCGAAAGGTTATGCTATACGGCATTAATTACTTTTTCGCATTCAGAAGTTGTTGTATCAAATTATCTAGTTCTTCTTTTGAAATAACTTCTCCATGCTTTTGGTAAGAAGAATATTCTTCATCAAGCTCTGCTTTAAAAGCATCAGAATATTCTTCATCGTTTAAAAGATGATACACTTCTTCCAACTTGTCAGCAGAGGAGTTATCAATTAAGGAATGTAATTTTTCACGCAAGACTGTAGTTTCCATAAAAATCAATTTATACGAATTTACAAAAAAAATCATGTAAGGCAACCAACTCTGAACTGTTTAATGTAATTCAAAATAACATATTTTTTACTCCAGCATTTGTAAATTTGCTACCCCATATGTCTTTCCAATTACAATCTTCATATCAACCCGCAGGCGACCAACCTGAAGCCATTCATAATCTTACACAAGGATTATTAGAAGGTGAAAAACATCAGACACTATTAGGGGTAACAGGCAGCGGTAAAACTTTTACCATTGCCAATGTTATTCAGAATGTGCAGAAACCAACACTAGTGCTTACACACAATAAAACTTTGGTTGCACAATTATATGGAGAGTTCAAACAATTTTTTCCTGACAATGCTGTAGGCTATTTTGTTTCTTACTATGATTATTACCAACCCGAGGCGTACATGCCTGTTAGTGATACGTACATTGAAAAAGATCTTAGCATAAATGAAGAACTCGATAAACTAAGACTGCAGGCAACTTCGCAATTGCTTACCGGAAGAAGAGACATAATTGTTGTGGCAAGTGTGAGTTGTATTTATGGTATCGGTAACCCAAAGGATTTTGCTGAAGGTGTGGTGAGAATTCAGTCTGGTCAATCGATAAGCCGCCAGGGATTTTTGCACTCACTGGTAAATGGATTGTATTCAAGAACGCAGGGAGATTTTGCAAGAGGAACATTCAGAGTGAAAGGTGATACGGTTGATATCAATCTTCCTTATGCTGATGCCGGCTACAGGGTAACTTTTTATGGAGATGAAGTTGAGAGTATCGAAACATTGGAATTAAGCACCGGGAAAAGAATTTCCAAAATTGATAATGCTGCCATCTTTCCTGCTAATTTATATATTGCTCCAAAAGATAAGCTGCAGGATATTTTAGCTGAGATACAGGATGAATGTGGCAGGCAAACTGATTATTTTAAAAGCACAGGAAAATATATTGAGGCGCAACGCATAAGTGAAAGAGTGAACTATGATGTAGAGATGATACGTGAATTGGGATATTGCAATGGGGTTGAAAATTATTCCAGATTTTTTGATCGCAGAGAACCTGGCACACGTCCATTTTGTTTACTGGATTATTTTCCAAAAGATTTTTTATGTATTGTTGATGAAAGTCATCAAACTATTCCACAGGTTAGCGGTATGTATGGCGGAGACAGATCAAGAAAATTAATTTTGGTTGATTATGGTTTTCGCTTGCCATCGGCATTAGATAACCGCCCGCTAAATTTTAATGAGTTTGAGGGTATGCTTAATCAAACCGTATATGTAAGTGCCACACCGGGAGATTATGAATTGGAAAAATGCGGAGGTGTGGTGGTAGAGCAGGTTGTACGCCCCACAGGTTTATTAGATCCTCCGATTGAAATACGACCTTCCATAAACCAGATAGATGATCTGTTGGATGAAATTGATAAAAGAGTAATTAAAGGAGATCGTGTTTTGGTTACAACACTTACAAAACGAATGGCAGAGGAGATGGATAAATATCTTCATCGCATTAATATCAAATCGAAATATATTCACAGCGAAGTTGATACACTTGACAGGGTGGAAATATTAAGACAATTGCGCCTTGGTGAAATTGATGTATTGGTTGGTGTTAATCTTTTAAGAGAAGGGCTTGACCTTCCTGAAGTTTCTCTTGTCGCTATTTTAGATGCAGACAAAGAGGGATTTCTCCGCAATGAAAGATCACTTACACAAACTGCAGGAAGGGCAGCCCGTAACATTGATGGGCTGGTAATTTTTTACGCAGATAAGATTACAGAAAGTATGCAAAAAACAATTGATGAAACTGACAGGAGAAGAGATAAGCAAATTGCCTATAACATAAAACACAACATCACCCCTACAACAATAAAAAAATCAATTGCACAGATAATGGGCCAAACATCTGTGCTCGATATAAAAGGCTATGATGAAAGATCCCCTTATGCGGTTGATGAATTGGTGACAGTTGCGGCCGAAGACCAGGAACAATACAAAACCATTCCGCAAATGGAGAAAGCGATTTCTCAAACCAAAAGACAAATGGAAAAATCTGCCCGTGATCTTGATTTTATGGAAGCCGCAAGATTGCGTGATGAAATGTTTAAGATGCAGAAAGAACTGGAAGGGATGAAGAGGTAATAATTTATTTTGAATCCCCAGCTACCGAGTAGCTTTTTAGTGTGGATAATCTAAGCTGATCATTTTTTGCTGAAAGTAATTTGTACTCTCTAAACACATTTTCGTTATCCAAAAACCCGATGATACAGGAAAGCTTTTCTTCACCTGCTTTTATTTTCACGGTTGGCCATATTCCAATGTTGGGAACATTCAGCGTATCAGTTTGTACAGTTCCATCATAATACATTGTTAGCAGGTATTTAAAAGTTTCAGGGGTTTCGTAAACTTCAACGCCAAACTTCCTGTCAAGTTTTGGGTCGCCCATAGGGAAAACATAAGAGGCAACAGGCGTTTTATTTACATTTTCTCTTATCATGGGTATCGCAATTTTATTTTCTGCGCAGCCACAAATAAATATGCTAAAAAAGAGATAGAAGTTTTTGCGTACAATCATAAAAATAAAAATAAGTGAGAAATAATTTTTCAATTACAAAATAATTGATTTAAGAATTGATTATAAACTAAAATTCTAAACAACTGCTGCATCTTCTACTTCTGCTAATTTTCTACCACGTAAAGTATAAAATGCAATCAATGCGCTGCCGAGCATTAGTATAGCCCCTAATAAAAAGGGGGCACCTGCAAAGTGGATACGTGCATATGGTTTGGTAAAAAATGAAAATAAAAATGTCATTACCACCGGACCAATTATCGTTGTAACACTTATCAGGCTTGTTAATGCACCCTGTAATTCTCCCTGTTCATTACGTGGTACATTACCGGAAATAATACTCTGCAAAGCAGGCCCTGCTATACCCCCCATGCAATAAGGAATTAAAAATACAAACATCATCCATGTTTGGCTGGCAAAGGCAAACAGTAATAGTCCTAACGAATATAACCCCAAACCTATATACACACTTTTTTCATTTCCTAATTTGGGATTAATAAATCTTATCAATACACCCTGTACAATGGCAACAAGTAAACCTACTGCTCCTAAGGAATATCCGATCAATGATTCACTCCAGTTAAATTTTTCAATATTGAAATAAGTCCAGGTGCTTTGCACAGCATGAGCAGCAATATAAACTAATAACAACGAGCCTAAAAGCCCTCCAATTGATGGATATTTTTTTAATTGTCTCAGTGAGCCTATTGGATTTGCCCGTTTCCATTCAAACTTTCTCCTATGATCTTTTGTCAAGGATTCCGGCAATACAAAATACCCATATAAAGTATTTAACAATGCAAGAGCTGCAGATACCAGAAAAGGTATACGGGCTCCATATTGGCCTAATACTCCACCCATTACCGGACCTATAATAAATCCGATACCGAAAGCTGCTCCTATCATTCCAAAATTTTGTGCACGATTTTCATTGGTACTAATATCGGCAATATATGCTGAAGCAGTAGTGATGCTTGAACCCGCAATACCAGCTATCACTCTACCTAAAAACAACCAGCCTATGGTGGGTGCAAAAGCAAGGAAGATATAATCAATTCCAAAACCAAACAAAGAAAAAAGAAGCACTGGTCTTCTTCCATATTGGTCGCTTAAATTACCGATTATTGGTGCACAAACAAATTGCATAATTGCATACGCAAACGAAAGGAGACCGCCCCATTGTGAGACAGTACTCATATTGCCATGAGTAAGTTGGGTAATAAGTTTCGGAAAAACAGGTATAATAATTCCAAAACCTATAACATCAAGAAGTATAGTAATAAAAATAAAGCCGGTTGCAGCTTTGCTGTTCCGTAACATAGTTCATCAAATTAGATGGACGCAAACTTAAGGGTAAAATAGAAAGCATTTGTTGCCATGTGGATGGTTATTAAAATTCTATAGTTGTAGCACTTTTATTAAAATGGATTCATATCTTTAAAAAAAATTTTTTATGAAACAAATTACCATCGCTATCTGCACCGCTACTGTTCTCTTCTTTAGCTGTAATGACAATAAAACAGAAGACAATACAACCTCAAACGATTCTACAACCGCCACAACCACCACAACTGATACGGCTAAAATGACGGAACAGACTATGGCTCCCCAAATGGATTCCGCGTCCATGATGAAAGCATGGGAGTCTTATATGACGCCGGGAGATGTTCATAAAATGCTTGCCAAATCGAATGGGACATGGAGTGAAGAAGTTACTATGTGGATGGATCCATCTAAACCACCAACCACGAGCAAATCCACTGCAGTTAACAAAATGATACTGGGCGGGCGGTATCAGCAATCAACCCACACCGGTAATATGATGGGTATGCCTTTTGAAGGTGTGAGTACTCTTGGATACGATAATGGTAAAAAAATGCTGGTAAGCAGTTGGGTTGATAATATGGGAACGGGTATAATGTATTTGGAGGGTACATGGGATTCGACATCTCATACAGCTAATATGAAAGGAAAAGCAGTTGACCCAATGACAGGAAAAGATATGGATGTAAGGGAAACATTCACCATGATAGATGATAAAAATCAAAAACTGGAAATGTTTGTAACACAGGGGGGGAAAGAAATGAAGACTATGGAAATATTATTTAAAAGAAAATAATCTTACCGATCGGATTTGAAAAAAGCTGTTCTTTTGCGGAGCAGCTTTTTTTTATACCCCAAAGTATTTTAGATGATCACATATGAAGATTTTGAAAAAGTAGATATCCGTTTAGGAAAGATCATTGAGGTAAAAGATTTTCCTGAAGCAAAAAAACCTGCCTATAAACTTACCATTGATCTTGGTGATGAGATCGGTATTAAAAGATCGAGTGTGCAACTTCCGGGAACTTATATCAAAGAAGAACTGCAAGGAATGCTTGTATCATGCGTTGTAAATTTTCCTCCAAGGCAGATCGGTCCCTTTATTTCGGAAGTATTAACGTTAGGTTTTAAGAACATCGAGAACACAGGATATGTTTTAGTAACACCTTCCAAATCCACAGTTAAATTAGGAGACAGGTTGTTGTAAAAAAATAGCAAAACTATTCTAACACAGGACGCAGCCATCTCTCCGCTTCATCCAGCGGCATATCTTTTCTCTTTGCATAATCTTCCAACTGATCTCTGCCGATTTTACCAACACCAAAATATTTGCTTTCGGGATGAGCAAAATACCATCCGCAAACTGATGACGCTGGATACATTGCCAAAGATTCGGTAAGTATTATGCCTGCGTTTTCAGTTGCATTCAGCAGTTTAAATAATTTATATTTTTCAGTATGGTCAGGACATGCAGGATAACCGGGTGCGGGACGTATACCTAAATATCTTTCTTCAATTAGTTCTTCAGTTGACAAATGCTCTCCTGTTGTATAACCCCAAAACTCTTTTCGTGTTCTTTCATGAAGTACTTCTGCAAAAGCTTCAGCCAGCCTGTCTGCCAATGCCTGCAGAATTATTTTAGTATAATCATCATGTTGTGATTCAAAGTTTTTAATGTGCCCTTCAATCCCATGAATGGAAACTGCAAAAGCCCCGATAAAATCGTTTGCATTTGGCTTTATGAAATCAGACAATGATAAATTGGGTTGCTCTTTTGCTTTTTGGATTTGCTGCCGCAGGAATTCCAGTTGTATAGTTTCGTTCGTATCATTTACCTCAACCGTATCAGGTGCGGTTTTATTCGCAGACCAAAAACCTATCACACCTTTTGCAGTAAGCCACTTTTCATTAATTATTTTTTTGAGCAATTCTCTTGCATCGTTATAAAGTTTGGTAGCTTCTGTTCCAATTATTTTATCTTTTAAAATACCTGGAAATTTTCCATGCATTTCCCAGGCGATAAAAAATG
>JBPCQG010000212.1:0-3368 GCA_050998315.1 Chitinophagaceae bacterium | reverse complement strand
TTTACTGTGGATTGATGAATAATTCCCGTATCTAATTCAATGCCGGATGGTACATCTAATGAAAGGACTTTTGCCCGCTGACTATTGGCCCATTCTATCATAGATTTTGCAAGACCATGTGGTGCATCTTTTAAACTATACCCGAATATCCCATCCAGTATAAGGTCAAAGTTTTCTGCCTGCTGCACGTACTCCCCTGCAAGAATTGGTATCCCTATTTTCCTTGCCGAATGTAACTGTGTTAAAGGTACCGATTTAAAATTTGCTTCAGGCATAGCCAAAAAAACGGATACTGCAGCACCCCAGTTATAAAGCCTTCTTGCTGCTGTAATAACACCTCCGCCATTACCTCCGCTACCAGCAAGCACAGCGATTTTTTTCCCCTTTGCATTCTTTCCGATACAATATTCTTTTGATAGTATTGCCAGGCATCTCCCGGCATTTTCCATCATTTGGTATAAATTAATGCCATACTTATTCTCCATTAAATTATCTAACATTCTCATTTGATCGTTCGTAATGGTAACAATGGGGCCTTTGTAAATTGCTATTTGGTCCATATAATCTTATTTTAAAACAGTAAATTATAATTCTGGCAGGTAACTAATACTCTCCTCACACTTTCCATTCAGGTGCAGCATCATCTCCTTACAATTTCCTTTTCGCCAGATATATCCGGCACGGTATGATAAACCTGCCATTAACATGCCGCCAACCGGGGCAACAAAATAAATCCATAGTGCGGTATAATTATTTGAAGGTATAGCAGATGCGATTGTTCTTGCAGGGTTAATGCTCATACCGGAATAAGGGGCTTCAAAACTGATATAAACCAGCAATAGAAATCCGGCAAAATAACCTGTGTACTTTTTGAAATTAGAATTTCCCGCCAATAATACTACTCCGATTAAGACGAAAGACATTGAAAATTCATATAAAAAAGCCATCAGGTTTCCCGCCTTTCCCGGAACCGTTATGGTATAGTTTACATCCGGGTGATGAATATATGAAGGGATTAATAACGCTATAAATTCAACAGCTAATAACCCACCAATAAATTGTGCAGTTATGTAAAACAATGCATCTATTCTACTGATCCGTTTTAATATCAAAAAAGTAAGCGTTACAGCAGGGTTCATGTGTGTCCCTGATTTTTCCCCCCAGGAAGAATACATTAATAACACTACCGTAATTCCCATGGCCAAACCTATCAAAACCCTTCTTTCAAATCCCGACTGAATTAGATTTCGTATTGGAAATGAGGGATGTTCAATCAGTATAGTGAAGACAACTGCCGACAACATAAACATGCCCAAGGCCCAGGCTTCAATGAGGTACAATCTCCAGTTTAATCTTAATGCCCGTATCATTCAGCAGATATTTTAATATCAGTTAATACTTTTATTAAAGCAGATACAGACCACGCCTGGTGAATAGTTCCCTTTCCGGTTGCAGGGTTTTCGCCATCAAATATTTCTGAAACGCCATGGATGCAATTACCATTATAAAAATGTTCTTTCAAAGGAAGTATCCATAGCTGAACCTGTTTTATTGAAGCCGCAGATTGTTTATTCATTTTAAGATATGCCGTGAAGAATTCACCTATTAAAAAGGGCCATACGGTTCCCTGATGATAAGCATTATCTCTTTGCCAGGTATCGCCCTGGTAAACAGGCTTAAAATCGGGATGATTTTTTTGTAAAGTACGCAGGCCATAATTTGTAAGCAATTCATCTTTCACCACAGCTACTATTTTTTGCTGCCCCTTTTTTGTCAGAACAGTATATGGAAGACTTATCGCATAAATCATATTGGGACGTATGCTTTCGTCCGCACTTACATTGGGTATCACCACATCATTCAGGTAGCCCTGGGCATTAAGAAAATATTTTTTAAAATTTTGTTCAAACAATTTGATGTGCGAAGAATATGCGTTTTTGTTGTTTAATGCCTTTGCAAAACCATCATAAATTTTGAGTGCATTATACCAAAGCATATTTATTTCTACCGGGCAACCGTGGCGGGGTGTTACCACATAATCATCTACTCTGGCATCCATCCAGGTAAGCTGGGTGTTTCCTTCGCCACCATATAACAATCCTTCATCCGTTATATGAATCTGGTAACGGGTACCCTTAATATGTGCCTCAAGTATACTTGTGAGTTGAGGAAAAACATCTTTTATAAATTCTATATCATTGAATTTTTGCTGATAATCGTGCAATACTATGAAGAGCCATAATGTAGCATCAATGGTATTGTATTCAGGTTCTTCGCCCCAATCCGGAAAGCGATTGGGCAACATACCGCCATCTAAATATTGCAGGAATGTTTTTATGATGGATTGAGCCAGGTCTCTTTTGCCGGTAGCTATACAAAGTCCACGCATGGCTATCATGGTGTCCCTGCCCCAATCGGCAAACCAATGATAACCTGCTATGATACTGGCCGACTGTGTTGAACTTCTTTGAACAGTAAATTGGTTGCCGGCTGCAATAAGGTCATCCAAAAAAATATCACCGGAATTTGAGTATAGCTGGCGTTGATATTTCAGCTCTTTCTTTTTTAAAGTATCTCCTTCTTTTTTCATCATAGCTTTATCTGTTGAAAAAATGAGGTAAGCCTGGCCACCAGGTTGCAATTGATAAACAATTTCGCCTGCAGCAAAACAATCTTCATTAAAATCTAATCCTCTTTCTTTTTCTTCGGTGTATTCATAATTTTTATGCCAGTAATTTTTAGGTTGCCATTCACCATTGCCATGCTTTATAAAAACGGGTTCTGCTCCATAATAGGCATATGCCTTTTTGTAGTGCTCAAAATTTTCAGTCCAGAAATTATATTCATTGCTTTCTTTTAACAGATTGTGATAATCCCTGTTGGAAAGAAAAACGGTAACCCTTAATTCATACACTTCTGTTCCGGTATTACAATATTCCATTACAGTGGTATTGGAGCCCTGCAACATAAAAACTGTTTTTGAAAGTTCAGCACTAAGCGCTTTGAAAGTGGCTGTGGGAAAAGGTTTTCGTTCAAAATCGGTCAAATATTTGTAACCCTCTGGCTGTACAGTGCCCTCGTACTGGTTTGTAGATAATTCCAAAAAGTTTCCTTGTTTATCCACGATAGTTTCTTCTGTTTTTGATACCAGCACCCTTCGGTCGGTTGGTGGATTAAAGGATGCTACCAGTAAACCATGATAACGCCTTGTATTGCATCCTGTAATGGTGGAAGAAGCATACCCGCCAAGGCCATTGCTGTATATCCATTCTTTTGAGTTTGAGTCATCAAGTAACTTTCCTGTATAGTTCATTGTTACATTTTTAGAATATTCACCCTGTTAATCAATTCAGCTACCACACCTGTCC
>JBPCQG010000202.1:0-3311 GCA_050998315.1 Chitinophagaceae bacterium | reverse complement strand
CCATGGGTTGTCCATTCCTCATTTAAACCCCTGCCATGGTCAACCGTTATAACCAGGGCTGTCCTGTTTTTATACTCCGCATCTGTCTGTAAAAAAATCCATAATTCTTCGAGCCATTTATCCCACTGGTTGGCAGCATTTAAATAATCCCTGTACTTGCCTGAATGCGCCCATTCATCTGTTTCTCCATAAGCGATATATAAAACTTTTGGCTTTCTCGTTTTCAAATACTCCATTGCAGCATAATGTGTAAAAACATCCAGGCATTCTTCTTCACGCCAGGGCTTGTAGGAGTTCAATAGCATTTTATTTATCAATTTTTGTTGTTGTGTCAAACCGCTGCCCGGCGTAGTGTCAAAAGCAGCTATCACCGGTATGCCACTTCTCTGTTCATTTAATATGCGGCTGAAAGCGTTCCAGGCTGTAAACGCGGCCACCCTTCCTTTATAACCGGGCTGCTGTTGCAAATATTCCAAAACATTCATTTGCGGATTTGGAGGATAGGCGTTAGAATTTATGGAGGTATCAGGATTACCTGTAAAGATCTCGTTATAACCCGGGTAAGAAAAATGGTAAGGGTTAGCAGTATTTACATAATTGCCATAACCACGATTGCCGTATACCTGCCCTTTGGGCGCTAAACTATTCCAGAAAAAAGGCATAACTAATTTTCTTCTTTCTTCTGCATGGTTACGCCAGTATTTTTTGAAAAGTGCAGCACTATCACCTTGATTGAATTTTGCATTATTAGCTATAGTAAAATCCATTCCCTTAAATAATTCCTGCCAACGAAAACCATCAGTTGTAATCACGATAAGATGATCTGCCTTTTGCTGTGACATTGCTATCGCCGGTAGTAACAAACACCATGTGTTTAATACGAGCTTTTTAATTTTTTGTGTAAACATTTTACAACCCGGAACTGTTGATGATTAAAAATAAAAAGTTTATATTTTTCTTGTCGCGTAATTTTTGATCTGGCTGAGGCTGAAGCACAATACCGAACCACCAGTTGATCCTGCGTTAAATAATTGATGAAGCAAGAGCGCATTTTTGCATTCTTGCTTCATCTGTGATTCCACTAATTTTATTGAGTCATTGGCGTTTCCATATAAAAAGCCTCCAACCATTTTCCACCCCTCTTCACGTAATTAACCGATGCCCGAACCTGTGCTGGAATTGTTTCCCCGGTACACACAGCATCCTGCATCGCCGTATAGGTTAACAGCGCCGCATTTTCGTTGAGCATGACCAACTTGAAATTGTCGAGTGAAAAACTTTTGACTTCGCAATCGGTAGGAGTAGATTTAAGGACTTGCGCTTTATTGGTAACGCCTTTGGAATTCACCATCACAAAGTCTTCTGTAAGGTTAGTCTTAAACCATGCAGCATTTTTATTTTTCCACGCCTCCCACCCCGCTCTTTCCAGGGCGATAATCTGCGCCTCAACCTTTGGGTTTTTCGACATTTTTGTTTGACTAAAAGCTGCAGATGATACACCGATGGCGATCATTAAAATCATCATTGTTTTTTTCATGTTATAAGTTTTATTTTTTCCTACTCGTTTGGCTTTTCGGTTTCGCCCCCGCAAGAAATACCTGGGCGGGGCAGGTTTTAGTTTTAGATGACTTTAAAAGTTTTATCAATTTCTGAAATCATCTCAACAAGTTTTTATTTTTGGTTTCGTTTTGTCGCCTTCAAATCTTCCAGCATGTTCTTTCGGATTGTCTAAATGCTCTTCGTCTGCGCAGGTGGGAAGTAGAATTCTGTCCGCCCATAACTGCAGTTAAATGTAAAACTAAAAGTTGAAGTTATAAATTAATGCTCATGAGCTAATGTCCAGTTTGAGCTACAGCTTGGCTTTTAAGCCGTTGTTGTTGGTGTTCGATAAAGCAATGCGTAGGGTGCACCAACAACAATAGAACAAATATTTGTGTAGATGTTATCGGCTAAATTTTATAAAACGGGAGGAGATCAATTTGAATTTCTCACACATTTGATTGTGTAGTACAGTTGTTGGTGCACCTTACTCACAAAACCATATTGAACACCAACAACGGCAGGAAAATAATTTTCTAATCTATCTACGTCCGGTTCTTGTCCAAATGTTTTTAACTCAAACTCGTCACTATAAAAATACTTACCATCCAGGTTTTAAAATGTGTATCTATACCTACATAAATATTTTCCCGCTAAAATCAGGGGACATCGTTGTACTTTGTGTTTGCATGACTTTAAGTTTTAGAATATAAATCTAAAACCTAAAAACTTTTTTCAAACATATAAACTGATGGGACGGAAAATCATTGCTTCACCAACCGCATTACCTCACCACCACCCGCTGCTAATTGTACAGTTATTACATCAGCATTGGTTACGGTTTTAGTTTCTATCGTTAAGTGATTAGGGTCTTGGGCAACATCAGGGGCATCGCTATAAAGCTCGGCAGTGTAATTTCCCGGAGGTAAAAAATTTAATGGTACTTTTATAGTTCTTGCTTCCGTACTATTAATAGTGCCTGCATACCAATCATTTCCTTTACGGCGTGCAATAGTAACATATTTGCCAACTTCAGCATTTGGCACTTTTGTTTCATCCCAAACTGTGGGCACTTCTTTTATAAATTCAAAGCCAGGTTGCCCTTCATAAGCAGCGGGATAATCAGCCACCATAGATAAGTAACTTTCCAGCACTACATACATCGCCAGCATGTGGCAACGGGTTCCTATCATCAGCGGCCGGGTATATTGTGTTTTAAACTTTGATGGCGGCACTGCCCTGAAACCTCCGAGGTGATAATCTGTGGCTCCTGCCAGCAAACGGGTAAAGACAATATCAAGATCATGATCGGGGCTTAAGCCTTCTTTAAGCCATTTGTTTACTTCATAATTGAGGGTTCCTTCGCGGGTAAATTCATTGGGATAAGTGCGGTTAAGCCCTGTTGGTTTATAGGCGCCATGAAACTCGATAAACATCTTATGTTCTGCTGCCGTTTTTAAAATTTCCTCTTGTATGTTTACCATTTCCTGGTCATCGCGGTTTAAAAAATCAACCATCATTCCTTTGATACCCCATTTTTCAAACTGTGTAAAGGCTTTTTTCAGATTAGGATATATGGCTTCCCAATTCACCCATACATGAATGCCCACTCCCTGTTGCTTTGCATAGTCGCAAACCTGCTGCATATCAAGGGTAGGTACGGTTTGGGTAACATCAGTATTGGGGCCTAACTCGCCATACCACCTCGCATCACTTTTATACCAGGCAAAGCCGCCATAGCCTATTACGGAACTGTATTCTATATGATTACG
>JBPCQG010000162.1:0-5181 GCA_050998315.1 Chitinophagaceae bacterium | reverse complement strand
GGACAGTATTATAACCGTGCAAACGAAGCGACTTCTATTTTTGATGCATCATACGTAAAACTGCGGCAGGTAAGCCTTTCATACAATTTTCCTAAAAAGATCGCTGATAAGATAAGGGCTAACAATGTAAAGCTTGGCATCATACTCAATAATGTTTTGCTTTTTACAGATAACCCAAATGTAGATCCGGAGTTGAATGCTGTGCAGGGACGAAAGTATGTATATGGTGTGGATGATATGTCGCTTCCTTCCAGCAGATCGTATGGAATTAATTTGAACGTTAACTTTTAAAACAGTATTTATCATGAAAAATAATTTAACCATACTTCTTTTTGCATTTCTCTTTTTATCATCATGCAAAAAAAATCTTTCTGAAATAAATCAAAATCCTAATGCACCGGAAAAAGTTGATCCGCAATTTTTATTGGCAAACGTGTTGTATCAATCAGCAAAAAATGATGCAGAAGAAGGCTGGAAAAACGGGAACCTTTTGGCACAGCATACAAGCAACATTGAATTCTTTCCAATTGACCGTTATGATGTAGGCACCAACACAGAATTATGGAATGCTACATACCGGATGCTGAACGATCTGTATGCCATTGAAAATGCTGCAAATACTAACCAGGCTTATAAAGGAGTAGCCCTTATTTTGCGTTCAACATTAGGATCGTTATTAACTGATCTTTGGGGTGATGTTCCATATTCACAAGCCACCAAAGGCGCAACAGACAAGAACTTTGCGCCAGTTTATGATAAGCAACAGGATATTTATACCGGCGAAAATGGCATCCTTGCAAATCTTGATAAAGCAATTACCTTACTTAGTTCAACAACAGATGTTATCAATGGAGATATCTTATACAAAGGCGATCTTACAAAATGGGTTCGGTTGGCTAACTCATTAAAAGTGCGCTATCTCATCAGAATAAGTAAAAAACAAAATGTATCAGCACAATTACAGACAATTATTAATCAAAATAAATTATTAAGAAACAATTCCGATAATGCTGTAATTCCTTTTTTATCATCAGCACCAAACCAATGGTTTTTAATTAATGAACGAGAAGGAAGATATGCGGATGTGAGAATGAGTAAGACCAGCGAAAATATTTTAAATCCTTTAAGCGATGCAAGAACAGGCGTATTTTTTAAGCCAACAGTTTTATCCGTTTCCTCAGGCTCACCGGCGTTTAAAGGTTTGCCTAATGGCTTAAGCAAAGCAAGTCAGAATGCTTATAATTTTAATGACATCTCTTTAATAGGCAGGCTTTTTCGTGATGAACCGATTGGTGTGAATGCACCCCTTATGACGTTTGCAGAATTACAATTTTTATTAGCTGAGGCGGCGCAAAAAAATTTTATTCCTGGAAGTGCAACTATATATTATGAAGAAGGAATAAAAGCTTCCCATGCTTATTTTGGAGTTGCAGTTCCTGCAAACTATTTATCAGTTTCAGGTGTAGCATTAAATGGTACTGATGACTTGAAAAAGATAATAACACAAAAATGGATCTCCAATTTTTTGAATGGTTATGAAGCCTGGCTCGATATAAGAAGAACGGGATTTCCTCAAATAACTATTCCGCAGGATAATCTGAATGCAAATAAATTCCCGGTGCGCTTTCGTTATCCTGCTACTGAGCAGGCTGCAAATAAAACAAATTATGATGCCGCTGTAATGCGCATGGGCGGCGACTCTTACGATAGTAAAGGCTGGTGGGAAAATTAATCAGGAATAAAACATGAGTATATTAACCGTTCAATGGATCATCTTAATTGCATTTGGCGTGCTGTTTTTTTTTATTGCTCCAAAAGCAAAATCGATCCAGCAATTTTTTAAAGCGAAATCAGGTAAAGGAAAAGAACCCAATGTTTTTTTGCTTACGAGTAGCCTTGTTATTGCATGGATATTTGCTAAATCAATTGCTAATGCCGCCAATCTAGGACTGGCATTTGGTTTCGTTGGAGGACTTGCGTATGCCTGTTATTACCTTTCATTTTTAGTAGGAGGATTGGTAATTTATAAAATGAGGCAGGTAGGGAAGTTTGAGAGCATTCATCATTTTTTAAGAACCAGTTTTGGAAAAAAAGCGGTCACAGTTTTTTCTATTCTTATCAGCTTCCGCCTTTTTAATGAAGTATGGTCTAATACAACGGTTATCGGAAGTTATTTTGGACCACAAGGCTCACCAGGATTTTATATGGCGGTTTTAGTATTTACCTTTTTAACGCTTGCTTACACATTAAAAGGCGGCATGCACACTTCCATCATCACAGATTCAGTACAGATGGTTTTCTTTGGAGTTTTACTTTTTATTTTGCTGATATTTATTCTTCCTAAAGGCAATGCATCCGTATCAGATTATGTTACTTCTGGAAACTGGACCATGGAAGGCGGGTTGAGTTTATTATTCGCCGTTTTTATACAAATATTCAGTTACCCTTTTCATGATCCTGTACTTACTGACAGGGGATTTATGAGTTCGCCCAGTGTTACACGAAAAGCTTACATCAGCGCAACAATAATTGGTTTTACCTGTATTTTATTGTTTTCATTTATCGGAATTTTTGCACGTTTTAGCGGACTGGAAGGTCAGGCCGCGGTGCAGGTAAGCAAGTTGTTAGGAACTGCGGTGATGTTGCCAATGAATCTCATCATGATAACTTCTGCAGCGGCTGCCGTTGATTCTTCATTTTCATCATCATCAAAACTTGTGGTGATCGACCTTGGTAAAATATCTAAAGCAACTATATCAAAGGGAAGATTAATTATGGTTATTGTTGCAGTTGCAGGAACAATACCTATTTTTTTTGGTGCTGATATTTTATCTGCAAGCACCATTAGTGGCACAATGGTAATCGGGCTTGCTCCTGTTTTCTTATTCTGGAAAAAAAAGATGCCTTCTCTTTCATTTCACCTTTCAGTTTGGACGGGTGTGGCTGTAGGAATTTTATTAGCCACAGGTTTAACACCGAAAGCGCTAATTTGGTTTGGAGGTAAATACGGTAGTTTATTATCTTTTAATTTATGGGGAAGTTTTTTATGTTTCTTTTTATTTTTTGCGCCACTTCTGTTCATTAAAAAAACAGCACAAAAAAATATTTTAGTGAATGATGAGCATGCAGGTAAAATTGAATTAGTGTGAGATATGAATGAAGAAAAAATTATTACCCACTTAGGAAAAATAGAAGGCAACCTATTATTCTTTGGCGGAGTGTATAGTAATCTGCAGGCATTATCATCATTAAAAAAATGGGCTGAAGAAAACAATTTTCTGCCACAAAATATTTTTTGTGCCGGCGATGTTTTAGGATACTGTGCTCAGCCGCTCGAATGTATCAGCCTTGTAAAAGATTGGGGAATCCATTCCATTGCAGGCAATGTAGAATTAAATCTCAGAAACAATGAAGTCGATTGCGGCTGTGATTTTGAAAGCGGCGGAAGATGCGATCTCTTTTCTAAAAACTGGTACAGTTACATCCAATCTAAAATCGATCTGCCTTCTAAACTTTGGCTAAACACTTTGCCACACCACATAAAATTTAATTACGGAAAAGATAAGGTTACAATTGTTCATGGCTCATGGTTCTACACATCGGAATTTATTTTTAATTCAACAGAATGGTCGGTCAAAAAAAATAATTTTGATGGATCTGGTTCAACAATTATTATAGCGGGGCATTGCGGCTTGCCATTTATAAACCGGCAAAACCAATTTACCTGGTTAAATCCAGGTGTTATCGGCATGCCTGCAAATGATGGCTCAGCAAAGGTTTGGTTTGCAACTTTAGAATTGAAAGATGAAAAACCCATTCCCCGATTTCATGAATTGGAATATGATCATGATACAACTCACAGTTTAATGATAGCATATAATTTACCTCTTTCTTATGCGGAAACACTGGTTACCGGCATTTGGGATAATTGTGAAGTATTACCGGAAGAAGAAACGAAAATGCAGGGGCAAAAGATCGTTTTATAATACCAGGGATTTATATTGACTGTGGTATTCCGATAACAAAATATATTATAACCATTAACCCGTTGTGCGATTAAAATTAATTGAAATTCAAATGAGCTTTTTTCAAACTATGTATTTTTATGTATCTATTGTGCATGTGGTGGATGTTGCTAAAAAATAAATATGGAACAATTGCATAAAGCGAAAGACTTTCTACTATCAAAAGGGATTGTCAATACTACAACAGGTATTGTATTGGGCACAGGATTACACCAGCTAATTAATTGTGTAGATGTAAAGCAAACAATTTCCTATGCAGATATTCCTGGATTCACTCTTATTGGAAAAACAATTTGTTGCATAGTGTAATTCATCGCATAAAAAAATATGGAAGGTTTAAAGTGATGAATGATTATGTAACCACATCTGCAAGAAAATGTTTAGATAACGGCATTTACCGGCTGCAGGCAAAGTTTTTCGCATCTGGTTTTTGTATTATTTACATTATCCGCAAGAACGGCTATTAAAGCTGCATCGCAAACTTATAAGAAAACATAAACTATAAAACCCGTTTTTATCTTCAGGCAAATTTATTTTAATATTCTTATTTCCGCCTTGGGCGGTGTCCCCACCGCCCATTTTCTTACTATTGCAAAATTTATAAAATCATTTTTAAGCCGCTTCTTATCAAACAAACGTATTTTAATGTTCTTATTTGCTGCACGGCATCCTTTACTTCTGTGACCGGGCGTTTGCAGACTTTATCCTGACATACAGAAATGGTAGTTTGCCCTTCCACAAATTTATTTTCCAGCAATTCCAAACTTGATTTTTCTTTAGTTCCTGTAAGAAGAACATTGGGCAAATAGTATTCATCTATCATCTCACGCTTACTTTCAACATCCTTTCCAACAATAGCCACTTCATACAAACCGCTTACAACAGCGGCTTCCAATATGCCCCAGTTCGGATAAAAATAAATTTGTTGCTGCAGATTTTTTTGAACATTTAGCAACATTTGCGTTGCCGTTTTAATTTCGGCATCATCACTAAAAAAATGCCCTAAATAAAATAGAATTTTTGCCATTGCGGAATTGGAAGAAGGAATTACATTATCTGCTATTTCCATTTTACGTGCAATAAGATTGGAATGCTGATTATGCGTATAATAAAACATTCCGGATGCACTATCAAAAAAATGCGTTTGTGTGTAAGC
>JBPCQG010000139.1:0-6549 GCA_050998315.1 Chitinophagaceae bacterium | reverse complement strand
TCAAAAAAATTTAAGATGATTGGAAACGGAGTTCCAGTTCCATTAGCAAAAGCAGTTGCCATAGCTTTGAAGAAATTTATTGCAGACCAAAAAGTAATTTCATAATCATGGACATTTGGACGAAAGAAAAGCGAAGCGAGGTAATGAGCAAAATCCGTGGGAAGAATACCAAACCGGAAAAATTACTGCGTTCATTACTACACAAAAAAGGATTACGATATAGAATTCATAGAAAAGATTTACCGGGTAAACCTGATATAATTTTTGTCAAACAGAAAGTTGCCATATTTGTACATGGCTGTTTTTGGCATTTTCATAAGGAATGTAACGAAGGACGTATACCGTCATCTAACTCAAATTTTTGGAAATTGAAACTTGAGAAAAATATAGCAAAAGATGAAAGACATATCGAAGCATTAAAATTAGCTGGCTGGAAAGTTATGGTGATTTGGGAATGCGAGATAGAAAAGAATATTAAAGATAAATTAGATGGCATTATTCTTTCAATAAAAACTAACTAATAAATTGGTAACAGTAGAAAATTGTAAATCAATAAATACATCCACTTACTTGTTTGAGCATTGTTATTTCGTTTCTATTAATTTTAAATCTTTTATTATTTTCCAAATCCTTTCTTTCACATTTGCACCAACATTCTTGGCTGGTAAATATCCGTCCACATAAGGAAGCTTCTTGTCATTGAGTACTGATGAGATATTTTGCCACCTATACTCGATACTTCCCTGACTCCGATTTGGGATTTTTAATTTTAGTTCTCTATTAATCTCAGCTTTTACAAACGGAGTATTATTTTTCTGATACTTAAGCATTTTAAAATATGACTGAATTGATTTCTTTAGTTCATCGTCGGTCCAGTATATGCTCATACGGCTAAAAGTTTAACTACTAATTTAAGATTTTTTCTTGAGTACATTTTTAATCGACTCCGGCCATTCCTTAGCATGCTTTTATCATGCAGCTTGTAGCGAAATCCTTTGGCATGTAAAAATTTACGCACCAACATTTCAGGCTTTGTATTCGTTGAGCGTATTTTGCTCATATTGTAGCTGCGTATTCTTTGGTATGCACATCTGCCATAAGGCAAAGTTAACAGAGCTTCACATTATTTAATCTGCCATAAGTATATTGTTGGGTAAATGAAGTTTATTGAGATAGCACCACCAACAGGATTTTTTAATTGTTTACCTTTGAAATAATGATAAAAAGGGTTTATATAGACACATCAGTTTTAGGTGGACAATTTGACAAAGAATATTCAGCCGATACAATTCCCTTTTTTGAGTTTGTTTTTGCAGCCAGGTTTTTTATCATTGTATCAGACTTATTAGAAGCTGAAATATTACAGGCACCAGAGCAGGTAAGACATTTTTTAGAAAGTATTCCTGAAACGTCAATTGAGAAAATTAAATTGACAGAAGACGCCGCTCAACTTGCAGATAAATACATCAATGCAAAAGTTGTTGGCAAAACAAGTCGGGCGGATTGCCAGCATATTGCAATGGCAACACTTGCTCATGCCGATGTTTTGATAAGCTGGAATTTTAAACATATAGTTAACCTTGAAAAAATCCGTGGTTATAATGGCGTTAATTATCAATTAGGATATAACATCATCGAAATAAGAACACCAAAAGAAATCATTAATTATGAAGACACAAATGAAACATAAAACAACCAGTGGCATGGTTAAAGCCATGAGAGAAATCAGGGATAAAATAAGCAATGAGATCAAAGACATGACCTTCGAGGAAGAGCGTGCTTATCTTGACAAATTATTAAAATCAAGACCAGTCAGGCCAGTCCACAACAAAATTATCTGATAGCAAAACCGGCGAAAGTATAATACTAACCCGGTAACATTTTAGGGTTCACTTCACTAATCTGGCGAAAAGCGCCTTACTGCATTACCATTAAAAGAAATATTATTACAACGATTACACAAGGCTATTGAGATTGCCAGCAGAAAAGGATGGAATTAACGAAGTAAGCTTTTTTATTGTCAGCAATGTTGTTATTAATTTTATTCAGCCACCAATTAGTGCTAGTTTGGTACAACAAAATATTTACAACCCGACAGGGTTTAGAAATTTTAATGATCTGAAAAATAGCCATGGTAGTATAAGCATCGTAGCTGATGACAGAGCGGTTTTCAATATCATGGGAAATAAATACAGACTGGTAGTAAGAATTGTTTTCAGCTATAAAGTAATTCAGATAAAATGGTTTGGCACACATAAAGAATACGACCAGATTGATGTTGCTACTATTCAATTTAAAAACAAATAAATCATGGATATAAAACCTGTTAAAACAAAAAAGCAATACGAGCAATGGCTTCAGTGGGTGGATGAACAATTTAATAAACCCCCAAAACCCAATTCTACTGAAGGAGAGAAACTCCAGGTAATTCTGGTTTTGCTGAAGAATTATGAAGATGAACATTACGCAATTCCCAAACCTGATCCAATTGATGTGCTAAAGTTAAAAATGCTTGAGAAGGGTATCAAAAACAAAGACCTTGTTGGAAAATTAGGAACAAAGGGTCATGTTTCAGCAATCCTAAGCAGAAGAAAGGCTCTTACACTTCAAGCCGCAAAATTGCTTTATAAGGAGCTGGGCATCCCTGCCGAAATACTACTCTCATAAATTATCCCAGCATTTAATAATTGTATTATGGGAACCTGAAAACGAACGCAGATTATAATTTTCCAGTTCTGCGTCATGTTGTAGCTTCTTATTTCTTTGGTCTACACATCTGCCATGAACAAAAAGAATCAGAGATCACTAATACTTATACATCTTACCTCGTCAACACTTCCTTCATGCCTTCGCACATTGATCTTATTCTATCGTAACTCTCATAGGAATTTTCATCTTTATCCAGTTCTATCTTAATATGTCCCGGGTATTTTTTTATATAAAATGTTGTGTGGTCTTTAAGACCGAGCGTTCCATCTATCCGTGCATTCACAAATGTCATATTACTTCTTCTTCCAATCATCCTGTCCATATAGTGTTCTACATCTCTCATTTTGCTTTTATTGAAATGTGCATTCATTGAATAATAACTATCTGCATCATTATAGGTAATACTGGTGTCGCCGTGATGATGGCAGGAGATAAAGGTGATACAGGCAAATGCAAATAAAGGAACTAACTTTTCCATTGTAATTGTTTACGGGTGAATAATAATTTTCCGGATCAGCAAATGCTGACACAGTTTGTTACCGTTAAGTTGAAGTGATATAAACCCGTTGAAGTTGAATACAAATATAATTATGAAAATGAATTTTATGTAAAAATTTTCTTATAAGCATTTCAGGTTTTGTATCCTTGCCTTTTAATGCGGCTCATGTTGTAGCTGCGCTGTTCTTTACTATTGCACGTCTGCCATATTGTAAAGTTAAACATAGGTTCATTCAACATTTACTTAAGCCCATTGGTTAAAATACTAATTGCAAAGTCTGGTACTCTTTATCCACAACATATTAATAACTTTATTTTTCTAAAATGTATTCATACTTACATTTGCAGTAAGGAGAAAAGAAGGCAGAACTACAAGGATAAAAACCTTTCGGTGTAGGCTGGAGAAATCCGCCACCGTCAATTTGAGTTAAGTCGATTTTCCCCTGGTTACACGTGTTTCTTTTTGGATATTTGATTTAAAACCGGGGCCGTATTTTTATACGGCCTTGTTTTTATTATACTGATGCAATAGTGTAAGGATAGTTTAATAAATCCGCTAATTTATAAGGCCTCCAGATCTGTGTTTGTTTAGCGCCGCCACATAATTACATTAGCCTGCATATTATCCTGAACTCACCGAGCAGAAATCCGGCACACCAAATAATAACTAATATGCGTTAATGCCAACGGCTGCAATAGAATTTCGTCCCGGCGCTACCGCGGTAATTTACCCTCAACACCAAAGCACCTTTTTCAACCCACTGCATTATTGGATAAACATAAGTAGGTGCAGGATCGGGGAAGTCAATGCCGGTAGGTCCGCCATGAATAACTACCAGTAAGGGATACTTTTTTTTAGCATCATAATTTTTTGGCTTCAGCAATATTCCTTCAATAGGCGCACCATCAGTACTCTTCCACGTTATAACTTCATTTACCGGTGTATTCCAGCCAGAGATTTGTGCAGTACTGTTTGTAATCTTTTTCAATGGCTGGTTAAATCGCCACAGATAAATTTCGTTAAGGTCATCATAGTTTCTACCCGACACAGCAAGGTTATCAGTGTTCTTACTAAATGATATATTGCCGAGAACATCTAATGGAACAGCAGCACTTTTTGTTTTACCGGTCTTTATATCAACAGTGTACAATTTTCCTTTTGTTTTTTCCAAAGCGCCAACAAATAAACCCTTCGTGTTCCAGTCGGCAACAAATTTATTCTCATCAATATCCCGTGCTATCTCATGGCTTGTTTTTGTGTTTATATCGTAAATAAACAACCGGTTGTTCTTAAAATAATTTGTGGTTGAATCATTCAATGAACTGCTGTACACAAAGGATTTTCCATCGGGGTTCCACCTGCTGAAAAAATCACCGGAAAGATTATTCACAAGGGTGGTCATTTTTTTGGTAGCTACATCAATAATTACGATGTCAGAAGTAATTCCGGAATTTATTAACGGGTTGCGCTGACGGTTAAATGCAATTGTTTTTCCATCGGGATTCCATGCGAATCCTCCCACTGTAAAATCTCCTTCGGTTAACCTTTTTCCAAGCGGCAATGAAAAGCATTCCTGTCCTTTTATTTTAGTTGTTGAATCTTTCTTAGTTGAATCAGCCTTCGGGGTATAGCACGGCACCTGACCTGCCAGCACTATAGAATCGTAATGAAAATTGAGCAGCCATAAATGGTTTTGTTTATATTCTTCGCCTTCCACACCAAAGGCTCCAAATCTTTCTTTAACTGTTTTATCTTTTTTGCTTTCCGCTTCTGCTTTGGTATAGGCTATTTTAGTTCCATCAGTATTCCACTCATAATTTCCAATGCCATCTTCATCTTTTGTTACCTGCATGGCTTCGCCGCCACTCACTGCGATAATATAGAGTTGTATTTTTTCGCCGCGGTCGGCAAGAAAGCTTACAAATTTACTGTCTGGTGTAAACCGTGCGGCAGTGCTGCTGTTTTTTGATGTTCGTGTAAGTTGAACATGTGTTTCACCATCACGGCTCATCCATAGTTCTGTATCGTAGCTATTATTGGCCCAGTCAGTGCTGCTTACATTGTACACAATTGTTCTGCCATCCGCGGATATAATTGTATTTCCAATATTTTTTAAACTTATCCATTTTTCAAAAGAAACAGACGCATTTTTTTGTGCGGATAATGTAAGCGTGGAAAGAAAAAATATAAATAAAACAAAACGTTTCATAAACATTGATTTGGTGTTTTGTAAATGTAAGAGATATTGATTTCAATTATAAGTTTGAAAATATTACCTGCATAATTTTTAATACATCATAATTCTTATCTTCCCCTTCGATTTTAAAAAAATACTGTATGAAAAAAATATTTTGCCTTTTCGCATTTTCTCTTTTTATTCTGCAAATACATGCACAGCAAAAACCCGGTAAGAAAAAAGAAACACAACCGGTGCAAACTGTTTCAGATTCCACTGTTACTGATTCCATCTATAGAAATTTAAAATGGCGCAACATTGGTCCTTTCCGTGGCGGACGCTCAGTAACTGCTACCGGGGTAGTGGGTGACCCCCTTGTATATTACATGGGCACCACAGGCGGAGGCGTATGGAAAACATTTGATGCCGGTGGTACATGGCAAAATATTTCAGATGGGTTTTTTACAACAGGCTCAGTAGGCGCTGTAGCTGTTAGTGAGAGTGACCCCAATGTAGTTTTTGTGGGTATGGGAGAGCATGCCCCACGTGGGGTTATGACGTCCTATGGAGATGGCGTTTACAAATCGACAGATGCTGGTAAGACATGGAAAAAAATGGCCCGCCCGGATGATCCGGTCGGACGGGGGCTTGCATTAACCAGGCATATTGCAAATATTCGGATTCATCCAACAAATCCTGACATTGTTTATGTAGCTGCACAGGGTGCACTTCATGGCGCTTCTGAAGAACGTGGTGTTTATAAATCAACTGACGGCGGCACCACATGGAAAAAAGTTTTGTATGTAGATGAAAACACGGGCTGCGCTGACCTTAGCATGGACATGACCAACCCAAGAATTTTATATGCTGCCATGTGGGAACATCGCCGCCTGCCATGGGAAATAAAAAGCGGGGGCAAGGGAAGCAATTTATATAAATCAACAGATGCGGGAGAAACATGGATAAAGCTTAATAAAGGTTTGCCAAAAGAAAAAGGAAAAATGGCAATTGCTGTAAGCAGGGCTAACCCGGATAAAGTTTATGCACTTATTGAAAGTGATACCGAAAAAGAACAGGGCGGATTATTTGTTAGTGATGATGCAGGTAAAAGCTGGAACAGGATTAGCAAAGATCACCGGCTTGTGCAGAGAGCATGGTATTATAT
>JBPCQG010000130.1:0-2996 GCA_050998315.1 Chitinophagaceae bacterium | reverse complement strand
ATCCTCATAGAGTGCCAGTAGAGTATGTTGATGGCATAGAACTTAATATTGATCAATTTATTCAATGGCAAAGAAATGAAAACACAAGTAGAGAATTTCTTTATGAGAAAGATGGAAAATTTCTTTGTGGAGTTGAAACAGAAAAAATGTCCAAATCAAAATACAACACTGTTAATCCAGATGTCTTGATTGATAAATATGGCGCCGATACTTTCAGAATGTATGAAATGTTTTTAGGCCCGGTAGAAGCAAGCAAACCTTGGGATACAAAGGGCATTGAAGGCGTTCATAGGTTCTTAAAAAAATTATGGCGGTTATTTTATGATGATGTAAAAGGCAAAGTATGGACTGAAGAAAACCCTGCCGATTCTGAATTAAAAGTGCTGCATAAAACCATTAAAAAAATTGAGGAAGACACAGAACGCTTTTCATACAACACAGCTGTAAGCGCTTTTATGGTTTGCGTAAACGAACTGCATGATCTTAAATGTCATAAAAAAGAAATTTTAGAAATGCTATTGATCTTATTAACTCCTTATGCTCCGCATGTAAGCGAAGAGCTTTGGCATCACCTAAACTCCCTCTCCTTTGGAGAGGGTGGGGGTGAGGTCAACAGTATTTTAGATGCTTCCTTCCCAACATTTGATCCTAAGTATTTAATTGAATCCTCAAAAGAATATCCCATTTCTATTAATGGTAAAATGCGCACTGTTATAAATATAAATCTTGATGCAACTGAAGATGATGTGAAGAAAATTGTTTTGGAAAATGAAGTAATGAAAAAGTGGATTGAGGATAAACCAATTAAAAAGCTAATTTTCGTTAAAAATAAAATGGTTAATGTAGTTCTGTAGCCCCTCACCCCAACCCCTCTCCATCCCGATAGTTATCGGGAGAGAGGGGAGCAGTACCAAAATTTTTATTGTTGAATGTAGCTGAAAATGCTGAAGTGAGTGACACAACGATGTTTAATTTATGCAGTCTGCTGATAACAAAATCCCTAATATAATCCCCGTTATTCTCTTTTTTGGGATGCGGTTATTTCTCCTTAATTTCCTTCAGCATTTCTTTAACTGCAGCTTCAATTTGCTGATCTTCTCCATTCAATACTTTATTATAATCATTTTGAACTTTGATGTCCGGTTCTAATTGCAGATTTTCCAATGCCCTGTTTTCTTTTACACCAACACTTGCTATCATAGGAATTCCAAAAACCATTGTGGGATCAATTTGAGTTTCCCACCAAACTGCTGTTCCTGTGCCCGGAACAGGCATTCCAATTAGTTTTCCAATCCCTTTAGTTTTATAAACATAGGGGAACATGTGTGCATCACTGTAATTAGCCTCGTTCATTACCACACAGCTTGGTTTCACCCATTTCCCCATAGGGTCGCCTCCGCTTGATGGCTTATAACCATATGGCTCATATTTTATGTATTGGCGCCCTGATAAAAAATTGGAAAGATCTTCGTGAAGCCAACCGCCTCCATTAAAACGGGTATCAACAATCAGCGCATCTTTGGTAAGATTTTTTCCTAAAACTTCATCATAAACATTTCTGTAACTGGCATCATTCATAGCCTGCACATGCACATAACCTACCTTACCTCCACTTAATTTATTTACCATGTCACGCATTTTATTTGTCCATCTTCTGTATAGCAAACTATTTTCTTCACCCGTTGTAATTGGTTTTACTACTTCATCAAAAGTTTCTTTTGCTGTAGGATTATAAATAGTTAACAAAACATTTCTGTTTGCTTTTCTATTCAAAAATCCTGACCAATCCACATTAGTTGTAATGCTTTCTCCATCTATTTTTTGAATGCTTTGTCCGGCTCTTATTTTTGAATTTGCTTTATCCAGCGGACCTCCTGAAATTACTTCAGTGATCTTTAAGCCACTGCTGCCTGCAGATTCATCGTACAGTAAGCCAAGTGATGCAGTTGCATCACCGTTAATTACCTGTGGAGCGTAGCGGCCCCCTGTATGAGATGCATTTACTTCACCAAGCATTTCACTTAGCAGTTCTCTAAAATCATAATTGTTTGTTATGTGAGGTAAAAATCTGGCGTATGTTTTTCTATACATGTCCCAATCCACTCCGTGCAGTTTTGGATCATAAAATTTCTTTTTAAATTGCCTCCATGCATGATTAAAAATGTATTCTCTTTCAGCATCTTCCTTTTGCACCATCTCACCATTTATAAGTACGGGCGATACTTTACCGGATTCAGTTTCAACTTTAGTAAACTTTCCGTCAGATAAAACGTACAGGCTTTTTCCATCTTTGCTCATTTCAAGCCCCGCGGAATTAGCCCCGAGTTTAGCCAGTGATTTTAACTCCCGGGTTCTTGTATCTAAAACCCATAAATCATAGCCTTGCTCATATCTTGCAGTAAAATAAAGTTTTTCACCTGTTGGTGAAATTTCATATCCCCCCAGGTTTACCGAGCCATTGGTTAACTTAATTCTTCTTGTATCAAGATCGGTAAGGTCCATTTTAAATGGCTCTTTGATTTTTCTTGCAAGGGCTGTATCATTTTTCTTTGTTGTATCTGCTTTTTCTTTGTCTTCTCTTTCTTTCACAAGAGAATAATCATCTTTGTTTAATTTGAATTTATCATATAGCTCTTTATCAAAAAACATTGCATAAATATCCACCTCTCTTGCTCCCTGGTATGCCAATGGTTTTTTACCTTCTCTGTCAGATACCCACAGTAACGCTTTACCATTCATAGCCCATAGCTGCCCACCATCTCCAAAGCCCGATGCGGTTACGTCGGTTCCCACATCGGTGCCGTCAGTTTTATAAAGAACTATTTCGCTTGATCCATAATTTCCTCTTGAGCTGCGGGCTGCTATCCACTTACTGTCCGGGCTCCAGCTAAAACTCTGGTCTCCGTCCGCGTAAGAAAAATTTTGTCCGGCAGGAATAATTGTACGGAATGATTTCTTTTCCAAATTGTACACCTTTAAAATATTTCTTTCTTCCA
>JBPCQG010000069.1:0-10950 GCA_050998315.1 Chitinophagaceae bacterium | reverse complement strand
TTCAAAAAGCGACACTATTTCTGACAGAACCGAAATCATTTATAAGTCAACAGATATAGATGGACACAAAGCATTCTATGCGGTTAACACAATAGATACCTTTAAACAAAATCCTGATATTGGACCAAGGCATTTTTTATTTTCGGCAATGGTGTTCTTCAATGACACTACTTTTATTGCTCCAGTTTACGAAAAAGCAGATTTGAAAAAACTCAGTTTCGCAGACTTTAAATTCAAAATACCACAAACCGTTACAAATAAGGACAGTGTGGTTATTACTGACAGAAAGAAAAAAATGGTTTTATACAACTTTCATAAGACAATACTTTCGCTAGGCAAAATTAAGTTCACTAATTGCTTAGCATTTGACATTCGGGATGAGTGGCCAGATGCATTGTATGGTGAAAAAGTTTGGCTACATAAAGAATACGGAGTTTTAAAATGGGTTCGCTCAACTGGACGTACTGAAACAAGAGTTTTATAAAACTACCACCAACAAGGGTATGCTGCAAGGGGGGCGGGACATTGAACCTTCAGGTATGTGCTGCTATCAGCAGCAGTTTCGACTTAAAGCCAGGCAAAAGTTCTTATCCTCTTCAATAAAATAATGCCAAGCTGCAGTTCCGGGCAGGAAATTAATACAATTCTTCACCTACAGCCATATTCAAGCGTTGGCGGCCATGTTAATTAGCAACAATCTATAAATCACAATTGACTGATAAAAAATCTTACTCAAAAATATACATACGAAATTATTCGTATTATTGCAGCAAAAATAAACTTTATGAAATTCTGCATGGCTCTAACCCTGTTACTTTTAAAAATCGGCTTTGGGTATTCTCAAAATACTATTTCGCCATTAGAGAAACCCAATTCCATTTTAATTAAAATTTCTCAAAGATTAAGCGGCTTAAAAAATATCAGGTACGACAACACCAGAGAACTTAATTATTCTTCCGAGAATTTCCATAATATTTCAAAGTGGAGTGGTTATTATGATTTCCAATCCAAAGACACAATGACCGGATTCAAATATCAAATTACCGATTCGACTTCAAAACGGTTTTTTAACGGCACGGAAAAGTTTGACTTAGACGCAAAGCTTAAAACCATTTCAATAGATGCTCATCCAAATAAAGAAACATTTAGCGGACTTTCAGCCTTATACAACTCAATTATTACACTTAAAAATGTACTGTCTTTATTAATCCTTGACAAAACAGCGACTAAATTTGTTAATGACACTACGATAAATAATACACCTTACACTGTAATCAAAGTCAATATCGGAAAACGCAAAATTCAAAATTTGGGTTTTGGCTTTTATGCAATGAAAACAAAAAGTAACTTTATTTATAAAATCATTGTAGAGAAAAATAACTACCTACCTTTTGCAGTACTACAGACAAATGACCTAAACAGTGATTTCATTAAGACAAGTTTTACAAGTATAGAAACTAATACAACTTCACCATCTGAATTATCTTGGTTTTATTCAAACTATACAAAGGATTATAAACTGGCAGGACAAAGACCTAATGAACAATTAGTATCAAAAGGCTCTTTAGCACCAGAATGGAAACTGGAAAGTTATAATAACAACAAAACTATTTCGCTTAGTGATTTAAAAGGGCAAGTAGTCTTATTAGACTTTTGGATAAAAAATTGCGGAGCTTGTATACAGAGTGTACCACATTTGAATGAACTACAAAAGAAATTTAAGGATAAGAACTTTAAACTTATAAGTATCAACTCTTACGATTCTAAAGAAGATGTAAATTGGTTTTGCAATAAGCATAAAACCGATTATCCTGTATTGTTAAATGGAAAATCTGTAGCTGAAAAATACGGTGTAAGTGGTTTTCCTAAATTTTTTATTATTGACAAAGCAGGGAAAATTATTTACTTCAAAGCTGGTTATGACGCATCTACTCAATCGGAAGTTGAAAGGATTATTGCGGCGGCCTTGTGATTTTCATAACGTTAAACCATGACAAGAAACACTAACCGCCAACAAAAGTATTTGCAAAAGGCAAATACTCAATCGTTAGCGGTAATTTAAAAAAACATTTATGACAATAAGAATAGTTTGCTTAGCGACCCTTTTAAATTGTTGTTTTCTTTTTTCATTTGGACAACAGAATAATTTAAAAGGCTTTCATCTTAAGGGACACATTGACGGTATAGAAAATGGAACTAAAGTATATCTGCATGATATAGATGCACAGGTCAAAATAGACTCTGCAATTTCCTCTTCCGGAGATTTTATTCTCAAAGGTTTTGTTGAAAGACCAACTACGTGTTGGATACTATGTAAAGATGAATATGCAATTATAATGGTTGAAAATACCGAAATGAAATTTCAATCTCCTATTAATAATATGCGCTTAAATGCAATTATCAAAGGCGGGAAAGAGCAGGATTTGCAAAATGAATTATTTATAAAACAAAATCCATTTGATAAGATTTTTTTTAGTACTTATGACAGTCTTAATAAGAAGCTGTTTTCTAATGGTGAAGATAAAAAAAGAATGTTGAAAATATTTAATGAAGCGCAAAAAACTTCTCAAGATTTATATGTAGAGTTTGGTAAACGCCATCCCAACTCTTATTTTGGATTAGACATTATCTATAGAAATAGGCAGAGGATTGGGAAAGATACCATTGAAACCTTTTTCTCACAACTAAGAGAAGAACTCAAATCAACTAATAAGGCGGAAGCTTTAAAGGTTTTTTTATATGGTGAACTTGCAGAAAAAGGTAAAAAATTTATTGACTTTGATGCTGAAACATTGAATGGAATTCCATTTAAACTATCTTCCTTAAAAGGGAATTATGTTTTATTAAGTTTTTGGAGTGCATCATGCGGTCCATGCAGACGAGAAAATAAAAAAATCAGTCAGGACTACAATCGTTTTAAAAATAAAATTTCTATAGTCAGTTTTTCTACCGACATAAATAAATCCATTTGGCAAAAGGCGAGTAAATCAGATAATATCCTCTGGACAAATGTCTCAGACTTAAAAGGGGATAATGGCAAAATCAAGACACAGTATAATGTTCAGGCAATTCCTACTTCCTTTTTGATTAATAAAGATGGAGTAATTATTGAGAAATTTATTGGACTTGATGAAGATTTTTTAAACCAATTAGAAAAGCTAATGGGCGACAAATAACTACCGTTAGGAATAGGTTTGGCAAAAAACTGGCAGACGTAACGCAGCCATCAGCTTTTGTTTCGCTATTGTGCTTTAGTTCCTGCTCGACATTATAAATTTGGCAATAGAATAAACAATGAACTTTTATTTATAAATTAAGCAACAGTCAGGCATACGAGTTTCAAATACCAGTTCTTCGCTAAGCATTAATGGTTGGGCATCATTTAAAACAACTTAATTTTTGAAAAGAGATGCAAATATTTTGTTTCATAACATTGACAATACTATCTCAGCAGTTGTTTGCTCAGCATAAAGTTACTTTCAAATTAACGTTGCCTGAAAAATATAAGTTCATAACATCAACGTACTTTCTTGCATTAGAACAAAACAATTGGAAAACTGGTGACACGGCATATATGTTCAAGAAAGTAAATGGCGTCTATAGTTTGTCTTTTAATTATGATGGGAAATATTTTCTTCAATACAAAGTCAACAGAGGAAATAACAACTCTTATGAAAGTGATTCTGAAGGTTTTGGCATACCGAACAGGATGTTAAATGTTCTTAGTGATACAGTTGCAAATATTGATGTTGATGGTTGGACTGACCTAATAAAAAGAAAACACACAGCTTCAAATAATGTCAAAATTTTATTCGATAGCTTGTTTGTGAAATCTCTAAACACAAAAAAACAAGTATCAGTTTATTTGCCTCGATCCTATTTAAAATCTAAAAAGAAATATCCTGTAATTTACATGAATGATGGTCAAGTCCTCTTTGACAGAGCTTACACAGATGATGGACACGAATGGAAATTAGATGAAGTAATGGATACTCTTAATACAATAAATAAAGGTGAATTTATTGTTATTGGGATTTCTTCCGGAGGAAACCGGTTTCCTGAGTATTCGCCTTATGAAACAAATAAATTAAAAACTCCAAAAGGAAGAATATACTTATCTTTTATTATCGATGAGTTAATGCCTTATATAAATAAAACCTTTAGGACTAAAAGAGGGCCGGAAAAGACATCAATTGGAGGCAGTTCAATGGGAGGATTAATTTCATATTTTGCTGCAATAGAATACCCAAATATTTTTGGTTCTGCTGCTGTATTTTCTCCCGCTTATTGGAATTCAATCTCTGTAGATTCGCTTAAAAAAGAAACTGTAAACAAAACAGGTTCAATAAAATCAAAAATATTTTTATACGGCGGGAGATCTGAAGGTGTAGAAGATTTACCGTCAACATTAATTGAATTGCAACAAATCCTGAATAAAAATCCTATTATAAAAACTAAATTAATAATTAACAATGCTGGAAAGCATGAAGACAAATATTGGACACAGCCTTTCAAAGAATTTGTGTTATGGCTCCAAGAAAAATAAAACGAACGCCCAATGCGGTTTGGCGTTATGGCGGGGCAACGAATAGACATCAGCATTCATTATTCATCAGCAGTTCCGGCGGACGAATTTCAAATTCCCATCCATCGGCAATACCTGCTCGTTACCTGCCATATTAACGCGACACTTCAAAATATGAATAGAATTATTTCGACAATTATTATAACGGTAATTTCATTGACTGTAAAAGGACAAGACCTTCAAAAGTTTTCGGACAGTTTAATGATGACAAAACAAATCCCAGAACTTGGCTTTGCTGTTATTTCACCAGACAGTATTTTAGAATTACAAACTTTGGGCTTTCATAGGACTGACCTTAAAAATCAACAAACAAAAGCAAATCTTTCAGACTATTTTCATTTAGGTTCAAATACAAAAGCAATAACTGGTTTCGTTGCTGCTTATCTTGTTGAAAAAAATAAAATAAAATGGACTACGAAATTTTTTGATTTATTTCCTGATTGGAAAAAAAAAATAGCAATTCAGCATATTACGACATTACTTTAGTTGACTTGCTCTCCCATAGAGCAAAAATTCAACCCTATACGAGTGGATTAGAATTTCAGGAATTACCCGAATTTAAGGGCGACAAATCAGAACAACGTAAACAATTTTCAAAATATTTACTAAAAGAAAAACCAGTAAAAAATAATGGCAAAGTTTATAACTATTCTAACGCAGGTTACAGTATTGCAGCTTTAATGCTTGCAAAGGTTTCAGGGAAAACTTGGGAGCAACTAACCAAAGAATTAATGAAAACAAAAGTAAAAGTGAACTTAGGATTTGGTTTTCCCAATAGGCTTAACTTAAATCAACCTTATGGACATTGGATTGAAAAAGACACGCTAAAAGCTCTTGGACCTGATATAGACTATGATTTGGCTCTTGGAGAACCAGCGGGTGATATCAGCATGACTTTACCTGATTATGCAAAATTTATACAATTAAATTTACAAGGTTTATCAGGGAAGGACAATGTTTTAAAAGCAAACACCTACGACTTTCTTCACTTCGGACTAAAAGATTATTCCATTGGTTGGGGCAATGTAAATAAAGACGGCAAACAATTATCAGAACATTCAGGTTCGGCAGGAACTTTTTTTTGTTATACCCTTTTAGACAAAACAAATAAATTGGCTTATGTAATTATTGCAAATAGTGCGACCCAACAAACACAGCAAGGAGTTTTCAAATTGTTAAACATACTTAGAAAAAAATACGGCAGGTAACAAAGGTATTGCTGCAAGAGGGGCAGAACGTTGGAGCAATCGGCTACATATCGCTATCAGCAGCAGTTTGACGGAGGGGTATAAATTTGGCTTTTAGCAATTAACTTCAATTTTATATTTTCAAATGATTCAAACCGCTGTAATGAGACCAATTAAATTTCTAACTATTTTAATAATCTTTAGTAGTAAACTTTTAGCCCAGAATGCTGAACAAGATTCGGCAACAGCATACAGCAATAGGGCATTTCAAAGTTTTGACAAGAAAGATTATGCCCAAAGCTTATTTTGGTATGAGAAACTTTTTAATACATCTTTCAAAGATTATAGAAGCAATTATAATCTTTACAGAGCTTCCGTAAGTGCTTGCCAAATTAATGAGCCCAGTAAAGCTTTGCATTATTTTGAAGAAATGGCTTCTACTTACTTAGACTTCAATAACTACACTTATTTTGCTAACGATACTCTTGCAAATTGTTTAAAAGAAACTGCCATATGGAAAAATGCAATGGCATATATGAAGCCCAAATATGATTCTGTTCAAGAGGTTTATAGACTTTATTATGTTGGTATAACAGATGCAAGCAAACGATTAACCAAGTCAGATTTGAATGATACCTCGTATTTAAAAAAATTATTTGCTCATAATAATTTTAAAAACATCTTTGATTTTTTAAAAAATTATAACAGGTATAATCAACCCCCATTAACTAACCATTGGACACTTTATGAAATCAAAATAAATGATACTTTAACTGTACCATTTTTAATTTTTGTTCCTAAGAATTATGTATCAAGCAAAAAAACATCTCTGTATGTTTTTTTACAAGGTGCAGTTAGTAATCGAAGCAGATTTAGCACTAAAGCCAATGTTCCTGAATCTGAAATACCGTTTATTCAAAATCCAATTAAACAAGGCGCCTTTATAATTTATCCTTTTGCAAGAAAAGACATAAATTGGCTTCAGCATCCACTAGCCTTTGAAACAATCATTAACGAAATTGCTTACGTGAAAAGTTTGTACAATATTGATGATAACAAAGTTTATATAACGGGACATTCAGATGGTGGCAGAGGTGTTTTTTATTTTGCGATTAATAAACCTTCAACATTTGCTTCCTTTCTTGCTTTCAATTATTATCCACAATCCTTCATAACAAATACATCTTTACGAAACTTTCGAAATCAAGAAACGTTTTATGGTATAAGTGGAAAGAAAGATAATATTTTCAATTTCAGTAAAGTAGATAGCATCTATAGATATGCAAATAGCGTAGGTTGTAATTGGAGAAACTTTGCTTTTGACGAAGGACACGGATTACCATATGACATACCCGATTCGTTAAATTTCATTTATGACACCCTAATTAACAAAAAGAGAAAACCCTTTCCTAAATTCATTGAATGGGAAACTGACAATGTCGATAATGGACGTTACAAATGGATTGAAATTTTAAAAATAGATACGCTATTAAGCAAAGCGTCCTGGGTTGACACTTATAACCCACCTATCAAGAGTAGAGACAATATAACACCAGTAAATTTTAATAAAAATAAATCTGCTGTCATTGTAGCTTCTGTAAAAGGTAATACAGTGACAATAAAGACATCTCGTGTAACTCAGTTTTGTTTTTATGTTTATCCTGAAGTAGTTAATATAAAGAAGCCTATAAAATTTATAATAAACAATACTGTTCAGACAATTATTCCTAAGCCGAGTAAAGAAGACCTTGCAAAAGAAATTTTAAAAACTAAAGACAGAACAATGCTGCCAATACAAAAAATTACTTTAGCATCTTCGAATTAAAGCGAAGGAGAAGGGCTGCATACAACACATAGAAAAGTATCCGCAAAGCCCCCTTATAAAGCCCCGATTTTAAATGATACTTTCGGGGCTTTGCGGTATACTTTTGAGTTGACTGATGTCGCCGTAAGGTTTGCTATTGGGGACAAAGTATCAACCTTTTTTTTCTATTTGTTTATTTTTAAAATGTAGTTTCTATTTGGAATAATTTTTTTCACCGTGTTCACTTACTCTTTAAGTTTTGATGTTTTAAAATTAGGGTTTTATATTTTCGATAATGAGTTTCTCCGGTGTTTTTTTTATTGCAGGGCATACTTCGTTTGTTGTCCCGCATGTGCGGGGGTTGTCTTATAACCGCAATTAATTTTTTTTTTGCCGGATCTGTTCATCCATCACTCCAATGTTTCCATGGATAAAATATTTTTATCAATTGCAAAGTTTTGTTTTTACAAAGAGGGCACTCTGCCATGTCAATACCAAATTGCAGCAGCAGTTATAAGTTCCATAGTTACCCATAAAAGCTCCATAATTTAACTGCTGTCATTGAAAGTATTTATGTAGTTTATTGCTTTCTCTGCATCGAAATTCTTAATAGCTTCGGCAGGAACTTTTTAAAGCTTTAGCAACCTGCTCTAATAAATCCGGCTCAATAGTTTCCTTTTGTTCAAGAAATGAAATTTTCTTTTGGTTCCAGTCTTCACCTAATTCACTTGCGAAAGTTTCCTGCTTTATGCCCAGCATTTCCCGGAAGCGTTTTACATTACTTCCTTGGTGAATTTTATCGTTGGTTTCTGCAGGATTGCTGTATTGCGACATGGCGAAAATGAATCAATACCGTAACCAATAAATGCGGAATTAAATAAAGCCGATAAGAAATCAATACTTAAGCAAGGAATAAATAAGGCTACAGAATTTCTTGTAGGTGCTGATTTTTTCAGAATAAGGGGACAAAATAAAATGGCTGCGTACATGTTACACCAGGCTACGGAACATGCCTTACACACCATTTTAAAAATTAAAATTTGCTTATATCTTAATACGCACAATCTTGATAAATTGATCCGGTACTGCTCGATGGTATCGTATACTATTGGGGATATATTTCGAGAAACAATGCGAAGAATGAACGACTGTTTCAGTTGCTACAAAGAGCATATATAGATTCAAGATATAATGAAGATTATATAATGCGAGCAGAGGATCTGATATTACTTACGGAGAAAGTAAGAACCTTGCTAGATATATTAAAGAATGTAAAGCCGGTGTAATAATGGCTCCATAAGTCTGTTAATTATTTAAGTAGCCTTTAAAAATAAAATGGCTTAAGAACTACAGAACTTATCCTAACTGAATTTCACTTTACCTAACTTAACAGTATTTATTATTGAGCACCACTTCTTTTGTTAATAAGGGTTTACAAACACATGTTCAAAATTTAGCCATGTATTGTTTTTACTAATCATCCTTACTATTTTTGTTTTGGAATTTCTATTGTGAACAAGAAAATGAGGATGTATGCAAGAAACACCAATGCTCTTTCCAATAACTCCTACGGAGTTTTGGAAACAAATCAGAACTACAATTGATGAAGTAGTTACTGAAAAATTAAACCAGCAATTACCAACAAAAACAAACTCCCACCTACCGGAAAAAGCTTTATTAAAAGCTTCAGATGTCTGCGAGATTTTCCAGGTATCCCGGCCAACATTGTATGAATGGCTAAAGCAAAAAAGGCTAAAAAGTTTTAAGATCAAATCACGGAGATATTTTTCAAGAGTAGATATTGAAGCTGTTATCCGGAATCAATCATCCTAAAAAATAGTTTTATGAATTGCGAAACAGCCAACCTGATTGACCTGGTGGATTACCTGCATACACTTGGCTATAAACCCCAAAAAGTAAGATGTGAAGATCACTGGTACTCATCTCCATTAAGACAGGAAAAAGAAGCCTCTTTTAAAGTAAATAAAAACAAAAATTTCTGGTATGATCATGGGCTTGGAAAAGGAGGCAAACTGGTAGATTTTGCAACAGAATATTACCGTTGTAATCTAAGCGAAGCACTGCAAAAAATTTCTTCTTTTCACCCGCAAAATAATCATCAAAATATTTTTGAAAGACCGCCGTTTCACTCGTCAGAAAATAGTTTATTTAGGGAAATGGTGACGAAAGAAACGGCTATCAAGATAATAGCAGCAAAGAAGCCAATCCATGACCTTATGCTTTGCCGCTATTTAAGGCAAAGACTGATACAAAAAAGCATAGCTGATAAATATTGCTACGAGGTTTTATTTAAGGTTAATAATAAAGAGAAAGATTACAGGGCAATAGGCTTTAAAAACAATGCTGGAGGATATGAATTAAGGAATGAATATTTTAAAGGAAGCAGCAGTCCTAAATATGTCAGTTACCTAAATAATAGTGCTAATATAATAACAGTCTTTGAAGGCTTTTTTGACTTCTTAAGTTATCAGACGATTCACCATAATCAACAACAGCAACTGACAAATTATCTTATTCTAAACTCGCTTTCCTTTTTTGAAAGAAGCCTTCTTTTAATGGAGAAACACCAAAGCGTTCACCTGTATTTTGACCAGGATAAAGCAGGCAGGGACTGCACAGATCTTGCACAAAAAAGATCTATGAAGTTTCAAGATGAAAGCAAATTGTACAGGGGTTATAAAGATTTAAATGACTGGATCATGAATTTGGGAAAAGAGAAAAAGCAAAGCCATTCAATGCGAAGACATCTTTAAATGTCTTTTCTAAGCAAGCGGTGTTTTTGTTGCACAAAAACTCAGCTTGCTTTTTCTCCCGTTGGTCGCAAAAGATAATTAAAGAGGAGTATGATAAAGGAAGAAACTAAAATAAAGCATAACGGTGGGAGACCTAGGAAGCAGGTTAAAAGGGAAATCATTAAAGGAGTAAGATTTACAAAAGTGGAATATTATGTGATAAAACAAAAGGCTTCAAAGTCGGGTATGGGGAGCAGTTTATACATTAGGCAAATGGCTTTACAGGGGAAGGTCATTTCTCTATTAAATGAAGAAGAAAGGCAATTTGTCAGGCAATTGATAGGCATAGCTAATAATTTAAATCAGCTCACAAAAAAAGGCCACCAGGAAGGGTTCTTAACAGCAGTATTGATGTTTGAAAAATACAGGAAACTAATTGATGAACTTTTAGAGAAGTTGAAACCATGATAAGTAAAGTGATAACAGGAAAAACCTTTTATGGTGCCTGCAGGTATATATGTATTGATCAGAAGAGAGCTGTGGTTTTAGAAACAGAAGGAGTAAGAGGTTATGATTATAAACTCATGGCAAAAGATTTTGAGGTGCAGCAGGCTTTTAGAC
>JBPCQG010000064.1:0-8021 GCA_050998315.1 Chitinophagaceae bacterium | reverse complement strand
AAATAATGGATATGAACACAGTTGTGTATCCTGAAATAACCGGTCCTGAAAATCCTAATGATACAATGAATGCAGATGGCATGGATATGAAGATGGATGATAAGAAGCCGGATGCAAAAATGAAAATCAAGAGCAAAGAAATGCCAATGGATCACAGTGGTCACAGCATGGCAGGCATGGACATGGATAACAACAGTTCGGATATTGTCTCACTTAATTACGAGATGTTGCGGGCTCCGGAAAAAACCACTTTGCCTAATGGTCCGTGGAAAGAATTGAAATTTGACCTGACCGGTAATATGAACCGGTATGTTTGGAGCCTCGACAACAAAGTAGTTTCAGAAACAGATAAAATACTTATTAAGAAAGGAGAGAACATACGGATTATACTTTTCAATAATAGTATGATGCGCCATCCCATGCACCTGCACGGGCATGACTTCAGGCTATTAAACGGGCAAGGTGAAAATGCGATCATGAAAAACATTATTGACATCATGCCCATGGAAAGAGATACCATAGAATTTGCGGCAAACGAACCCGGCGGCGACTGGTTTTTTCATTGTCATATTCTATATCATATGATGAGCGGAATGGGCAGGGTATTCAGTTACGATAATCCGCTTGTGGATAAAACAGATATCACGGACACTAAAGTAGCAAGGCGCGGTTTAAATTCTGATGATAGAAGATTTCATCCAATGGGCAGGTTAGGTTTGGAAAGCAATGGCAGCGATGGTGAATTTATGTTAGCACAAACAAGATGGAAGGCAAGTACAATGTGGCACCTGGGCCTGCATAAAATGCACGGCTACGAAAGCGAAACAATGCTTGGGCGATACATAGGCAGAATGCAGTGGTGGTTTCCTTATGTAGGTTTTGATTATCATTATAAAGAAGAGGGTGGTCCGAAAAATATTTTTGGAGGTGAAGAGAAAAACCTGTTTGGGCAAATAAGCAATAAAAACAATCGTAAAACTGTAGTTGCAGGTGTGGCATACACATTGCCTATGTTATTTACTGCAGATGGAAGGGTTGATGGGGATGGCAAATTTCGTTTTCAATTAAGCAGGGAAGATATCCCCGTTTCACCGCGGTTAAGATTTAATATGATGCTCAATACAGACAAGGAATATATGGCCGGCTTCAGGTATATCATCACTAAATATTTTTCGCTTTCTTCCCACTACGATAGTGATATGGGTTTAGGAGCGGGAATTACAATAACATACTAACAATTTTTTAATAATTTAAACTAAAACATCATGAACAAGTTAAAAATGATTTTATTAATGGCTATTGCCATTTTCAGTTTTACTGCTGCAGATGCACAAACATCAAAGCAGAAAAGTAAAACCAAAAAAGCAAAAACTGCAATGCATTATCAATGCCCTATGAAATGTGAAGGCGATAAGACCTATCATAAAAACGGCAAGTGCCCGGTATGCGGAATGCAAATGAAGCCGGTTAAGGCATCGGTTGCACATGCAACATACCAGTGCCCAATGAAATGCGAAGGCGATAAAACTTATGCCAAGGCAGGTAAATGCCCTGTATGCAATATGGACTTAAAGAAAATGGTTGCAAAAAAATCAAATGAAGGTCACGAAGGTCATGAAGGTCATGATCATAAATAACAACAGAACATAACCTGGCAGGTAGTAAAGCCCTGTCAGGTATAATGTTTAAAGTTTATGAAAATTTAAAGATTAAGAAGCGAAGCCTCCCACGCCCGTTTTCTCAACGCCTTTATATTTTTATCCTGCGGGAGAGTTATTGTGCGGTTCATATTACTATTAAAATACTAAATGAAACTTATCAACCTTCTTTCTGCCTTACTTTTTTTCTATAATAAACAAAGCACAAAGTAAACGCAAAGCTGAGGTGAATAGATTACTCTTTTCATTCGCATGGGATAAGTTTCCAAAAGTTTGAGAACCTAATAAACGGGTATCTGCGTATCCTCTTCTTTTAAATTATAAAATATACCATGACAAAAACATATTTATTAATTACAATATTTTTCCTGATTTCTGCATTTTCTTACTCCCAGCAAATAAAGAAGCCTGAAGAAGTTTGCTATAACCCCAACTTGGTAAAGGACACCAGTAAAAAAAGCATTAAATCAACCGCCTTTGCTGTAATTAATGGCGATAGCTTAAAAATCAATTACCATTCCCCCGGCGTTCGTAAAAGAATTATATGGGGTGGATTAGTTCCTTATGGTGAAGTGTGGGTTACAGGAGCACATGACGCTACTACGCTGCAAATTGCTAAGTCTTTAATTATTGGAGGAAAAAAAATCCCTGCCGGCAAGTATGCTTTCTTTACCATTCCCGGTAAAAATGAATGGACGGTTATTATTAATAAACATTGGGAACAACATCTCGCAACAGAGTATGATGAAAAGGAAGATGTAATAAGAATAAAAGTAAAGCCTAAGAAAAATGTACATACGGAACGATTGCAATACTTTATAGAAAATGGCAAAGGCAATACTGGAAAAATTGCTATGGCATGGGAAAAGGTGAGGATTGAGTTTCCCATTACTATTACAAATTAGTAACTGGTATAGCATCTTAATCATCATGACATACCGGATTCGTTGCATGAGATCCACCAGGCTCATCATCCGTAAATTCCTCTAAAGTATTAGTAAGTCTTCATCATTTTGCCAAAATGCCGGACATTTGCATTAAATAAAAAACGGTGAAAAATAGTTATGCAGTAATTGTTGTATTGTTTAGCGGATTGATAGGGTGTAATGACACCATTAAAGAAAAACCAGCATCCTCCCCGCAATTAATTCGTGAAATAGACAAGATCAAATTAACAAATATGAATGGTCAAGCTATTTCTCTAAAGCAATACCTTGATAAAACCATTTTCATTCATTTTTGGGCTACCTGGTGCAAGCCCTGCATACAGGAAATGCCTACCATTAATGAAGCGCAAAATATTCTGCAAAATGAAAAGATTGTGTTTTTATTGGCTTCCAATGAAAGTGCACAGCAAATTGAAGAATTCAGCCACGCTAACAAATTTAATTTTAATTATGTAAGAATAGAAAACAGCGAAGAAATGAATGTTCAGGCCCTGCCCACAACTTTTATTTTTAACCGTAAAGGAAACCTTGTTTTTTCGGAAACAGGCTCCCGAAAATGGGATGAAAAAAGCAATATTGATATGATACTTAAACTGAGAAATGAAAATGAGTAAGTTTCTAAATGTTTTTCTGCTGATGATAGTATTTACATCATGCAACGATTTAAAAAAAACAGATAATAAAGAAAACTCTTTAAAGCAACTTGTCTCTCCTGCTGATTCGGTTAGTGCGGAACCTTATTTATTCACTGACAAAAATGGCTTGGTTTATTTGTCGTGGATTGAGAAAACAAAAGAAAAAAGCCTGTTGAAATTCTCCGTGTTAAGTAATGAGAATTGGTCAGAGCCAGGCACCATTACCACTGGCAACAATTGGTTTGTTAACTGGGCTGATTATCCAATGTTAGCAGCAGATGGAGCAGGTAATATGATAGCCCATATATTAGAGAAAAGTGAAAACGATAAATATACATACGATGTAAAGTTGATTACTTCATCAGACAAGGGCAGTTCATGGGGTTCCATGAACATTCTTCATGATGATGGGAAAAAAGCGGAACATGGATTTGTTTCAGTCATGCCTTATGAGGATAAGTTTTTCGTTTCATGGCTGGACGGAAGAAATACAGTTAGTGAAAAAGTTGATACTGCAGCACATCATGAAGGGCATCAGGGTGCAATGAGTTTACGGGCTGCTATGGTTAATAAGCAAGGAATTAAATCAGCAGAGTGGGAACTTGACAGAAGGGTTTGTGATTGCTGTCAAACAAGCGCTGCACTTACTGCAAATGGCCCTGTAGTGGTTTACCGCGACCGGTCTGATGAAGAACTCCGGGATATATCAATTGTTCGTTTTGTAAATGGGAAATGGACAGAGCCAAAAACTATTTTCCCTGACCAATGGAAAATTACAGGATGTCCCGTTAATGGGCCCCGCTCTGCAGCAGAAGGGAATAATCTTGCCATCGCATGGTTTTCATCACCCGGGAAAAAAGCGCAGGTAAATATTATTTTCTCCAATGATGGAGGAGCAAGTTTTTATAAACCCATCCGCATTGCTGAAGAAAATGCAATTGGCAGGGTAGATGTGGTAATGCTGGATGACAAAAGTGCAATGGTAAGCTGGATGGAAGGTGCAGTGATAAAAGCTGCGAGGGTAAATAAGGATGGCACAAAAGATTCATCTATAATAATTGCTTCTTCGTCCGAAGCACGATCGAGTGGATTTCCGCAGATGACCAAATCAGGCAATAACCTGATTTTCGCATGGTCGGATGATAAGGCGAAAACAATTAAAGTTGCCAAGCTTGCATTATGAAAGGGGTGCTTCCATCATAAGTTCGATATCAATTTCTTAAAATTGAACTTGGTATAGAACTTAATCTATCTATATAGTTAACCTGTATTTTTGTCTCCAAATTTTATAGATATAAATCTGAAAGAAAAAACTGTTTATGAAGAAAAATTTATTTTCAATTTTACTATTGGCAATAGGATTTACTGTGTACTCTCAGGAACGCGAAAAGGAACCAAATTATTATTACTTTTTTTTTGGTACTTGTGTTTATACAAATGCCATTGGAAGTTTTAATCAAAAAGTTTTTATGACAACTGAATTCGGAAGAACCTTTGGCATATTTGATATTGGATTAATGGCAGGAAGGTTAAACCTTGCAAAAGGTGATAGCATTTATTTTACTGAAAATATTGTCTACGATTAACGTTTTTTCGAAGGGAAAATTCTCGCAAGCGCTGACCTTGGGAGCAGGTCATGTTTTTGGAGCTAAACAAAATTTTCTTACTGAATTTACTAATAGTATAAATTTTGCTCCTAGTGACAGATTGGTTTTAACCGTATATCAAGGCAATTATTTTTTTGACGGTAAGTTATCAACTTCCAAAGCCCAGTTTATGGGGCTTTCAGTTACATTTAATTTTATTAAACCAAACTCCAAAACTGAACAGTTAAGAAGAAAGTCTTTGTTAAATTAAGTTTTAAACGGAAGGTAGTATTAAAAATAATTAAAGTCATTCCTATTCAGCAATACGATTGCTGCTTATTAAACCGGAACAAAACAAATAATTAAAAGAAAACTGCAAGCTTTGCCCTTATAAAAAATGGAATGCCTGGTGTAAAGTTTAATTCGTTAATTGGCGCAGGTTCATTTTTTAGCCTGCTCTCTGTAGCAAATTGTGCCTCGTTCCATTCGGTGTTTAATATATTTTCCATTGCTAACCCTACTTCATATTTTGGTCTGGAATAATTAATTGATCCATCTAATAAAAAGTAACCTTTTGCAATTATTGAATTGTCTTCGTTAGCGGGTCTGTCTTTTATATATCTATAAGTTAATCCTCCGTTGATGCCTTCTTTCTTTTTATAAAACAATCCTCCGGTACTTGTAACCCGTGGTGCTAATGGAATATAATCTGCACCTTTTGGCTCGTCAATAGATTGCGGTTTTGTAAAGTTGATATTTGCATTAGCAAATAAATTTTTTGTAAACTGGTAACGGGCAATTATATCAATCCCCGTTCTTCTTGTTTTACCACTGGGCTCAATATTGCCATCATCACCAACATAAACAAACTCCTGGTTTAAATGAAGGTAATATGCAGCAATATTCAATAGCAAGTTGCTGTTTGGTTTTAAGATAATGCCCAAATCAGCACCGTAAGCAGCAGGTAAGATTTCTTCGCCTTTGTTTGCTACTACCACTCTTGTATCGTTGGAATGAAAACCTTTGCCCACTTTTGCATATACCTGAACTTTTGGAGTAACTGTATATTGAACATTTAATTTAGGGCTTACAATAGTTTTGCCTTGTGCCGGTAACTGTGCAGATTGTAATTTATCAAAGTAATCAAAATGAAGATAATCTAACCGCACACCTGCATCGACAACCCACTTACTAAAAGTTGCCTGTTGTTGAATAAATCCAAATGCATTTACCTCTTTTATATCTCCAAGTTTTACATAATCAAGAAATACTCTTTTTACTGCATGTGATAAATAAGTATTTTGTGTTGCATCATAACGAAGCCCGACACCGTATGTAGAATTTAAGGACCAGCCATTATAAATATTCTTCTTGGTAAGTTTAGAACTGTATCCAAAAATATTTCTTTTTTCTGCCTGGTTTATTTCATCTGCATTTATAGGATCATTAACATAAAAAGTAAAATTTGAATAAAGACTAAAAATATTCCTTGTAAAAAATGCCTGGTTAACTAATGAAAGACTTTCGGAAAATGCATGAGAGAGAATAAGGTTTGCATTATATCTTTCTGTATGCCCACCTTCAGTAGGATCGATAGAACCAAAGCGGTCAATTGTTCCATTGATCACGGCTCTCTCCGGTATCTGACCCGAAGCATCCCATTTGCTTTTAAATCCGGAAGCTGAAACGGTTAATTGTGTTTTAGGAGATATGGCAAGATTATACTTACCAAAGAGATTGAAGCGATTAAAATTTTGTTTGTTTATTGTAGCTCCATCTGTATAAATAAATTCACCTGCTATATAAGCACTTTGCTTATCCTTATTTTTTTTCAACAAGTCAATCATTGCCAAAGTGCGAAAGGTGTTATATCTCCCCGCTTCCACCTGCATCTGGTTTTTTGCAATATTATTATAAGTTGAAAAGCTAACGTAACCTGCAGTATTTAAATTACCATGCTGTGTATAATAAGGACCCGTTCCATAGTCAATGTTGTTAATGGTTTCAGGAATAATAAAGTGAGCATCAGCATATCCCTGCCCGTGAGCATGCGATACCATATTTACAGGAAGACCGTCTACACTTACCTGAATATCTGTTCCGTGGTCAGAATCAAAGCCTCTTAAAAAAATTTGTTCTGCCTTGCCACCACCTGCATGTTGTGCAACAAATAGCCCTGGCACTATTCGCATTAGTTCTTGTGTATTCCGTACCGGATGGAGATCCAAATCAACTTTTGCTAAAGTGGTAAATTTTTGCTGTATACTTTTGTTGTCAATAAGAACATCCTTTAAATTAACCGCACTAGGCTGTAGTTCTATTCTAATATTTTTTTGTCCGGTAACATTTATACCGGTGGATTGAAAACCGATAAAGGATGCCACCAGTTTTGAATTTGAATTACTAACCCTGATTAGAAAGTTGCCATCCTGATCAGTAAGAGCAGAGTACTTTTGATTACCATCTTCTGTAATGCTTGCTGCAACCAAAGGTTGCCGGCTTATTGCATCTATTATTTTTCCTGTTATTACTGTTTGAGCTTTAAGGGTAGAAACGAATGAAAAAAAACTGATGAATAAAAAACTAAGAAAACTTCGTTTTATCCTGCCACTGTTAATAATGTGCATTAAATGAACACTACCCTTATTGAGTAGACTTATTGCTTTCATGATATGATGAGTTGAGATTTTATCTAATAATAATTTTTTAGAATAGCATTATCTATCCTTCATGATTAACCTAAATTATTTCTGTAAGCATAAACTATGCATTACCACTATAGATGAAATTCACCATAGTTGTAATGATTGGAACTGAAATAAAGATTATACCAGTAAACTTAGAAAAAGGTATCAGAGAAATTTGGGAGGAGGACCTTCCCGGCTTATGGAAACAGAAAGAAGCATTGAATGTTTTATAAGCATAAACTGCTTATCAAATGTAGTTGAACTGGCAGGGCTTTTATATTCTTCTACCAATACATGAAAAGGAACCTGGTCTTCTGATTTTAAAGTATTGGAATTTTTGTCGTGGTCATCATGGCTACTTTCTGCTAATTCTTTTTCTACGTGATGACTTCCATATTTTTCATGAACTAAAGAAAGATGCTCTATTTCATTAAACTCATGTTCCAAGGCATCGGTAATAATGGGTATCAATGGCTTAAACATTACCGACAGGTAAAGCAACATGAGA
>JBPCQG010000418.1:0-3388 GCA_050998315.1 Chitinophagaceae bacterium | reverse complement strand
CATAGCGCTGACGATATCGAAATTCAGGATCGGTTACTTCATCAAAAGTTTCACCATCTTTTTCTTTTACTATGGGTAAAGGATGTAATGCTTTAGTAAGAATAGAAAACTCTTTTACGTGAATTGAGGTTTCGCCGGTTTTTGTTGTAAATACATAACCTTTTACGCCAATTATATCTCCTATATCAACCAGTTTTTTCCATACAATATCATAGAGCGATTTATCATCCCCGGTTGCTATGTCATCTTTTCTTAAATAGATCTGGATCTTTCCTGCACTGTCCTGCAATACCGCAAAACTTGCCTTACCCATATCACGAATTCCCATCAGCCTTCCGGCTAGACAAACATCTGCGAAATCGTTTTTATTTTCTTCTCCTTTATAATTTTCTTTTATAAAAACTGAAGTAGTACTTACGGGGTACAGTGTTGCAGGGTAGGCGTTGATACCCAATTTTTTTAATTCCCCTAATTTTTCTCTTCTGATTATTTCCTGCTCTGAAAGATGTTGTGCACTCATTATAATTCACTGTAATTATCGCAAAGGTAACTTTTGGGGTGGAGATGAGCAAAGAGTGGATTATACGATTTTGTATCTAATTTAGTTACCTATTAAAATAATCTTATTTGCTATTAAAACTGTTTTTAATCATTATTAAAGCCTCATGGTCTTATCTACGTAAAATCTTAAAAGTAAAAGTGAAATTTGAAACAATAATTTTCCTAATTATTTAAAATCCCCTTAGGTAGAAACCAAAGGGGATTGAATTGGAAATCAAAAATCTCATCCTTTTAGGGGTTGTGCAAGTTATAGCGGAAACCTATAATACTGCAAAAGGTACGATCGTTTAATCATACTAAACGAATATCATTTATGGGATATGTTATGAGCAAAGAATTTATACAAAAAGCAAACTGAGACACTAACGACTATCTGCCTGGTTGATATGTTCATTCTTAAAAAAATTTTCTGCAGCTATAACCCCATTATTAAATAATTCTTTCTTTTCTGCTGCACTAACTTTTCGCACTTTTCCAAACACTTTTCCATAACTTATATAAATAGTTCTTCCTTCTTCATTTTTAAGATTAAGAATTTTTCGTTGCAATGTCTCCTGCACAAGATTTATTAAAGCAAGTTTATAATCATATAAAGATGAAACAGGGTAAGGCGCAATGGTTGTAATTCCCTTATTAAATTGTTGTATTTGCCCCGGTCTCTCTAATTTTAAACCAAGCGTTTGAAAGTTGTATTTTACATCTTCACAATTAAAAGGATCATTGCCGTGGGGGCAGCTATCAAACATATTTATAGGGTAGTTATAAAGCATTCCACCATCTACATAAAGATCAAATTTGTTTTTATTATTTTTTACGGGCACCTTATTCCACATACTGTCAATGGCAACAGGCTTATAATAAACCGGTATGCATCCGCTTATATGTATGGCTGTTTTTAACAACATTGACGGGGTTTGATCCCATGAAAAGATTTGTAATCTTTGTTTAGTTACATTAGTTCCTGTGCAGTACACATCTTTAAACCTACTGTTATTTTGATGTAGTTGATGGAGTTCTGCAAACGTAGTATTTGCATTACCGGTTTTATATTTCACAAGGTTACTCAGCCATTCCTCAAATTTATCACCTTTATAAATCCCGTATTCTTTCTTTAGCCGGCGTATTTTTCCAAAAATATTTTTTCCATCATTGAACTGTTGAATTTTTAATGATCGAAAAACGGAATCCATCTCATGGCTATTATAACCCAGGCCAACCATAAGTGCGGTAATAGCTCCTGCAGAAGATCCGGCAACTCTCTCAATATTTTCCAGGATACCATTCTTTTCTAATACTTGGATGGCACCCGGATATGCAAGACCTCTTATGCCACCACCTTCCAGAACAAGGTTTTTATAACTATAATTCTTTTGTGAAAAAGCAAAAAACGGGATAACTAATAGTAGCAGTGTTTTCATAAAGTGAAATTATGAAATGGGTAAGGGGTAAAATGTTAAATCAGGCAGAAGTTAATTCGATGTAAGTAGAATCTGCCATGCCTCTTTTACTTTTGCCTGCATCCAGTAATTCTTTTGAATAGGTATGAAGCTCCTTTTCCATTTCAACCGGATCAGTGGAATAGTATAGGAATATATTTTTGAGTTTGTCATCTTCAAAAAAGCAGGATCAAGGTAACTATGCAGATAGAGACGAGCAAAGGAGAATTATCTTAGTGGTATAGTTATGGAAAGTGCCGGGATATTTGATGAATACAATTTGCCATCATTATATTTCTGAACAATAACTGAACTGATACTTAATGCGAATGTTTTTTTCTGTTTTGCTCTGGCATCAAAATATAATATAGTGCCTACTATCATTGAAATTCCACCTGCTATGAGAAAAGTATTCCCTGCAGTATTTTCAGATTGATCTCTTACTGTTGCCTGGAGGAAGGCATTTCCTGTTTTCGCTAAAAACCCGATTGCAACAGAAAGTGTTCCGCCACCAAATAAAATACCACTTACTATAAATTCAGCATCATTGACACGTAGATTCTTATCATAAGCCTTTTGTGCACGGGAATATGTAGAGAAAACTAAACAGGCAATAATTAGTAAAAATTTCATAAGTAAATAGGAAGATAACATTTTTAATTCAGCGTTAGTAATACTTGCCATGCTTCTCTTACTTTGAAGGCATCCAGTAATTCTTTTGAATAGGTATGAAGTTCCCTTTCCATTTCAACGGGATCCGTGGAATAGTATTGAATTATGTTCTTAAGTTTATCATCTTCAAATGTGGTATCAACAAAAGGCAATTCATTTACATTGGCAAGTTGCCCTAAATTATTACCCGTGAGAATTTTGCTATTACGAATACTTTCAGGTAACGCATCTATGCCGATACCTAAATGTGTGTTTGGTTTTTCAACTTCAAAAATAGTTGATGCATTCGCCCTTGTGTACCAGTTACCACCTAACCTTGCCACCAGGTCTAATTTTTTTTGATCAATATTTCCATTTTCATTCAGGATATTTTCATTGATGTGCATCATTAAAACTTCTGCAATTACTAAATTACCAGCGCCGCCTTCTGTTCCCAAAGGCTTTACTTCAAGTACTTTGCATTCTAATTGCACAGGGCTCTCTTTTACTCTGGGCGGTTTAATTATTTGTGAAGATTCTTTTGTAAACCCTGCTTTTAAAAATTCATCTACACCTTTCGGAAACTCGCAACTGCTCAGGCTTACCTGTTGTCTCATATCATAAGAAACAATATTAATAACAACCTCCGGCACTTCCACAATATTTTGCAAGGTATGTTTAGTAGTATTATTTCTTGCCCGGCGGGATGGTGAAAAAACAACAACTGCAGGATTGGTGCT
>JBPCQG010000028.1:0-21328 GCA_050998315.1 Chitinophagaceae bacterium | reverse complement strand
CCGCAGTTCCATAATCATTGAGATCACTTCCTAACGAATGTGCCCATTGAAAAACTACAGACTGGCTAATTGAGGTATAGGATAGAGATATAAGACAACATAAAAAAATCAGTCTAAGCCAGTTAAAGGTTAGTTGCAATGTCAATTTTTTTAAGTTAGCTATTAAGTTGTACAATCAATCCTCTCAAAGTACCAAGTTAAACAATTACGTAAAGGTGTGCAAATTGAAAGTTTTATGGGTACAGAGAAAATACTATTTTACATATTCAGCTCCTTAATACTTTATTTTTTGAGCCCACTTTTTAGTTGTACAGTTAATATGAAAATGCCTTTATTTAATAAGAAAGTTTTGGTAATCCAACTCTGTAGTTTTTTAATATTTACCTAAGTCACTAATGATTTATACTTCTTAACTTTACAATAGTTCTTTAAGTTTTGAACCTCGTGTTTGCAAATTGTTTGCAAAAAACCAAAGGCCGCCATTAGCGACCTTGGTTTTGCATTGATTATCAAGCTCCCCCTCCCCGATTTGAACGGGGGACCCTCTGATTAACAGTCAGATGCTCTAACCAACTGAGCTAAGGAGGAATTTGGGAGGGCAAAAATAGTATTTTTTTATTTGCTACCAAATTGGCAAATAGCTTATTCTGAAGATACAGAAATTAGTTCTTTTTTATTTTCAGGTGTATTATTTCTCTTTTTATTTTTTCGCGTTATATTTATCTTTCTACCTTATGAAAGAACATAATAATGAAATTCAAAACACAACTGCTTCAACAAATAAAGAAGATTTCACATAGGATGATTATGATATGGGGGGATATCTTATAATTGTGAGTCACTGTTTCGCAGGTTCTTGTGGAATGCCGGCATTTTTACTACGATGTTATTATTGGATGATCTTTATCTGGGTCATGAAGAACTATATCCCCTTTATTTGCATATAGATGACAGAATTATTTATTTAATTTACTTTAGCTATGCGCTTTATTTTTTAATAAAATTCAGAAAAATTATTCTTCAAACTGAGTATTTAATTCTCTTCTCATCAATTTTATTACTTAGCTTATCATTGTTGATTGATGTAATACATGACGACGAAAGATTCAAGTTTTTATTAGAAAAAATACCTGTTTTTAATACTTCAAAATATTTTAGAGTTTATTTGGAAGATATTCTAAAGGGAATGGGTATTAGTACCCGGCTGCTTTATTTTTGCAGGGTAACTCTTTTAAAATGTATTCCATCAGAAAAATTTATGAATACAGGAACTATAAAAAAATAAGCTTTATTAATTTTTATTTATTCATCAATCCTGTTTCTTCAATACCGAGGAATATTCCATTATCTGCGGTTTGTACAGGATAGGTTTTTAAATAATAACCTTCCCCACTTATATTTCTTCCATTTTGTAAACTGAATTTATAACAGTGCAATGGACAGGTAACAACATCTGAATCGTCAATAAACCCATCAGCAATAATTCCGCCTGCATGTGGACATTTTGCAGTGCAGGCATATAATTCCTTTCCTTTGGCTAAGCATATTTTTTTGCCTGCTATTTCTATTTGTAAAAGATTATTCGGTGCAAAATTCAATTCATCTTCGGAGTTGGCTATTTTATGCCATTTATATTTTGTATCCTTCATTAAAAGAAAAATTCAGCTTTATATGGATAGCGCACCTGGTAAATTTCTCTTACCTTATTTAAGATCGTCTGCCTTAGCCCGTCAACATTTTGTTTTTGAGTCGCTGAAATAAAAACGCAGTTTCCGTTTGTTTCCCTTTCCCATTTTTCCTTTAACTCACGCAGAATTTGCTGTTTTACATCATCTTCAAGCCATTTATCAAATGTATTTTTTTCATACACATCCATCTTATTAAAGATAGTTATGGTGGGCTTTTCAAAAGAACCCAATTCCTGCAGGGTTTTATTTACAACTGCATATTGCTCCTCATACTGCAGATGAGAAATATCAACTACATGCAATAAAATATCTGCTTCCCTAACTTCGTCCAAAGTGCTTTTAAAACTTTCAATGAGGTGATGCGGTAATTTTCTTATAAAACCAACAGTGTCACTTAAAAGAAAAGGAGTATGCCCGAAAACAACCTTACGTGTGGTTGTATCCAGTGTAGCAAATAACTTATTTTCTGCAAATACATCACTCTTACTAAGTAGGTTCATTAAAGTTGACTTGCCAACATTTGTATATCCCACTAAAGCAACACGAATAAACTCTCCCCTGTCTTTTCGTTGGGTAAAAGCCTGCTTATCAATTTCTGCCAGGCGCTTTCGTAATAGCGATATTTTCTCTCTGGCAATCCTTCTATCAGTTTCTATCTCCGTTTCACCCGGACCCCTTGTACCAATACCACCTCCTAATCTTTCCAGGTGTTTCCACATACCTTTTAATCTTGGTAAAATATATTGGTATTGTGCAAGCTCAACCTGAACTTTTGCCTGTGCTGTTTTGGCTCTCGCTGCAAAAATATCAAGAATAAGATCTGAGCGATCAATGGTTTTTACCTGTAATTCTTTTTCAATATTCGTGATTTGAGATCCACTTAATTCGTCATCAAAAATGGCTAATTCAATATCCCTGCCTGCAATATATTTTTTAATTTCTTCCAGTTTACCTTTTCCAATAAATGTTTTGCTGTCAGGATGGGGTAATCTTTGGGTAAATCTTTTAATGGCTTTTGCGCCGGCTGTATCTGCCAAAAAAGCCAGCTCATCAAGATATTCGTTTACTAAATGCTCCGTCTGCTCTTTATTGATCAAGCCAACCAATACTGCTTTTATATCCTTCTGAATTATGCTTTTCTTTTCTATCAATACAAAAAATTTGTGCAAAAATACATGGAGAAAATTTGGCTTAAATAAAAAAGCGAACCTAACTGATTCGCTTAAACATTATTAAATAAAAATTTTATAATCCGCTTAATGTAATACCAACCTGGTACAGCTTCATAGGTGCGCCTGCAGCATCTTTTAAAAGATTGTTTAACTGATAAGCGCCAAATAACGAGAAAACGCCATAACCAATTCTTGCAGTTGCCATAAAACGAGTACCATTAAAGTACTTTTTACTGTTTTCCTTTTCCGTATAGCTGCTTATGAGTGTATTATTTTTACTCTGCAAGTCTTTTCCTTTGGTATGAGCATTAACCATCGTTCCCACTTTTAAGCCAATCGCAAATTTCAAGCTTTTGTTTACGTTTAAGGGATTAGATGCATACCTGAATTCCAACGGCACTTCTAAATACGAAAAAGACAATTTATATTTTTTAAAATGATTGGTGGAATCAACTGCTATAAAGGGTAGTTTAGTGGCTGTTGAAGTTATATTAACATTCATTTTTTTAAAAACTATATTGCTGCTTCCAACACCTATACCTAAGCCAATACTAAATTTAGGGCTTGATTTAAATGGCTTGTCTAACATAAGATAAGCATTAAAGCCCCTTGAAAATCCGCTTTGATGGCTGCTGATACTATCAGGCTTTGCTGTTAAGTGATCAGATGAAAATTGGATCATCAAATGATCTCCGGGACGGGTGCTGATATCAATTTTTCTGGAAATTTTACCGTTGTCTTGTTGTGCCTGTACACCTCCAAATAATAAAATAAATAGGGAGAGTAAAACAATTTTCTGCATACTTAATTTTGAGCCACAAAATAAACGTTAATAATTTTAATGAAAGGTTAAATAGGCAATTTATTTATATTTGCATCCCTCATATAAAAAATGAGCGGGCCTATAGCTCAGTTGGTTAGAGCACCTGACTCATAATCAGGTGGTCCCAGGTTCAAGTCCTGGTGGGCCCACAATCTTTTCAGCGTGCACAGGGGCATACAGCATTAGTTTTTAGCATTACCAAAAGTAAAACTCAAGAAATATCAAATTCTTTTACAACAAAAAATTATTTTTTTCTAATCCAGACCGGGTTTATTGGATATGAGTATAACGATACTGCTGTCCGAAATTCCACTGACCTTACAAGAGACTGAAAGCTTATCTTTTTCATGAATAGAAAGTGTATCACCAATTGTTGCTGAAAGTTTTGAATGTAGTGGCATAACCTGTAAGCTTAAAGATATGTCTGAATTTTCAGCAATATAGCACCGGCCCTTTTGTATTCCATTAATAATAGCCTTGCGGTTAAGACCTTTGGAATAAACTACTGTTTGAGGATGAGCAATTGTATTTTTGTTGTCATGCCTGTGGGAATCACTGGCTCCTATGGCTGTTTTTATCAAGCTTCTTTTCAACATGCCATCCCACCAGGCAACGCCATACTCATCATTAATATCCCAGTTGCCATTCCACACTTCAATAGCATCAAAGCCTTCTACAGGAAACCGGTAATCAACAATGGAATCATTATTATAAAATGGATGATTGATAACACATAAACCCCCTGCACGCCTTACCTGCTCCTGGTATTTATTAATCAAACCAGAAGCAGCATCGTAACGCCATTCTACCCATGTCTCCGGATTTATACCAATAGCATTCCAATGATTTTCCTGGAACGGAGTAATCTCTTCTCCATTTAAAATAAGAATAGAGCTATCATCATATTTACCCCAGTTTAAATTGGCTGCGTTAGTATTGTGATTGGTAGGTATCATAAAATTGAGGCCTGCTGCTTTGCTAAGTTCTACCAGTTCTGTTTGTGTGTATACACCATCAGAGTTAACATCGTGCAAATGAAGATCTCCACGATACCAACCTTGCTTATTGTTGATCCATTCACGTGAAGGATGGGCAATAAAATTTTTGAGAGCGCTCGCTGTCTTCTCAAGGCTTACTTTTAGTCGCCAGTCATATCCATCTTTTTTGATGTCCGTAGGAACGAGCATAACATTCCATACACCCTTGTTTACGGGGCCAGGTATATAACTGGGAGTAGCACCTTCTTTTGTAATATGTACCTGTTTGCTGCTAACTCCACCAGCCCAACCTCTAAAGCCATTAACCGGACCCGGCCCAATTCCTCTCTCATCAAAAAGACCGATATCCAATACGTTATTAGTAGAATCTGTTATGGAAGCCTGCATGTTGAAACTAGTTATGCCTTCAGGAACATTTATTGGAACGTATAAAATTTTCCTTCTTACCTCGTTTTTTATAAAGTGCCCCGTGACCAATGTGTCCCATACTATTTCAGTCTGTGTTGACTGTGCCCAAAGAAAAGAAGCGGGGCAACAGATAATAAAAAGTGATACGGATAATCTGTAGACCAGTTCTTTAAGTTTTATTTTCATTCCTGATTTTATAAATTATTGCATTATTGAAATTATCATTAAATACTTTTGATTGAATATTTCCCGTTTTACCTGGATCGCAAAAAGTTTGCAAGCTCATCAATTTTATCTGTTCCAATCAGATCAGAATGCAATTTCATTTGCAACTTCCAGGAGGGTTTAGTATCCGGGGCGGCCCAAAAACGGATAGGCTTTCCTGCAGAGTGGACACTGTCAATTGTATGCCGTAAGTGCTTTTTATCTTTACGGTTAATATTATCTTCGCCTTTCCAATTAGATATTTTATTAAAAGGAAGACTTACCAAACCTACCCTATTCCACTCGTCCGGTGAATGCTTCAACTTAAGGTCATCATCAAAGAAAATATAGTCAGGATAATTTTTATATTCGGCAGGAGGGGGTCGCTCACCACTAATAACGATAACTAAACGATTAGAGAATTTATCAGATGACAGGTACTGCTTTAATGGCTCGAGTTCTTGTATGAGCATAGGCAAAGCTAACTTATAGCTTTCTTTGATATCAACCAATAGAATTAATGTTCTCTTAGTATCTGTTGATAATGCCTTAAGAAGCTGCACCAGGTACAATTCCTTCAATGTTCGTTGTGATTGTATTTCGTTTTTACTATGGGCTACAAGTAATGCTCCATTAACAGGAAAAATATCCGCCTCTATAGACCCGAAGCCGGCATTGTAAGCTGTATAAAAAGGAATGGGATGGACATAGTCATTATGCGCATGTGCATTTGCAACTGTATATTTTCCTTGCTGAGCAAATACGCAGATTGAAAAAAAATTCAAATAAAAAATGAAGAAGATTAAGATTCTTTTATGGAAGCTGGTATATAATAAGAATTTCATTTCTGTTATAATTATTTAAGCACTATTACTGCCATTACCGGAAAATGATCGGAAGGAAACTTGCCATGATAGGTATCTGTAAGCACACCCCACTTGCCGGCTGTAAAATGATTTGTAACAAAAATATGGTCGATAATATTGGTGCTGTCTCTTGTGGCGCCAAATCCATTATGGGATGCATTATTAGCATAAGGATATTTTACCTGCGTGTATGTGTCTTTCAATATACCTGAATTAGCAATGGACAGGTACGGTTCGCTGGTGTGTGAGCCATTTAGGTCGCCTGTGAATATTACATGTTCCTTACCTGCAATCTCTTTTATTTTTTGCAGTATCAGTTTACTGCTTTCTCTGCGTGCCTGTATGCCCTGATGATCGTAGTGTGCATTAAAAACATAAAACTTCTTACCACTTCTTTTATGCTGTAGATATACCCACGAACAAATACGATTGCAGCAGGTAGCATCCCAACCCAATCCTGGTTTATCGGGAGTTTGTGATAACCAGAAATCACCTTTGTTCAATAATTTGAAATCATCTTTTTTAAAGAAAATGGCAGAGTGCTCACCCTGATCTTTTCCATCATTTCTGCCCACGCCATAATAGATGTATTGAGGCAATGCGTTGATAATATCATCCAATTGATTTTTATATCCTTCTTGTGTACCAAAAATATCAAAGTCATGAAAGCGGATCAATGCAGCAATAACAGGTGCCCTGTTAACCCAAAGGTTCCCGGTATCTTTTGGATTATCATACCTTAAGTTATAGGTACCTATGGTAAGTTTTTGGGCATCACTAAAATAGAAACACAAAACTGCGGAAATAGAAAAAATAAATTTTTTTAATTTCATGTAGGTTTATTTCCTTCGTGATTAAAAATACATTTTAATTATTCAGAGATATTTCTGAAAGTTTTACAGGTCGTCCTTCCAGCATGGAATTTTTAGCAGCAATTGCAATTAGTGTTGCCTCTAAACCATCCTCCCCGCTAACAGGCATTTCTTTATCATTTACCAAAGCATCAATAAATAATTCCATTTCTTTTAAATATGATTTAGCGTATCTATCCATAAAAAAGTCTAATGGCAATGCATGATGTATTCCTTTTTCATCGGATATCACATTTGTGTTATGATGGTTATTGTTTACCTGTATCATTCCGGCATCGCCAAAAATTTCGAGGCGCTGATCATATCCATATGCTGCCTTCCTGCTGTTATCAATAACTGCGTAAGTACCATCTTCAAAAATAAGTGTTGTTAATGCAGTATCTACATCGCCTGCAGTTGTAACTTCTTTATCAACCAGCACCAACCCTTTTGAATACACCTCTACAACTTTCTTACCCATGATATATCTTGCCATATCAAAATCATGAATTGCCATATCCATAAATAATCCACCGGAACTTTTTATATAATCAATCGGCGGTAAGCCGGGGTCACGACTTGTGATTTTTACAATTTGAACATTGCCGATCCTTTTTTCACTAACTGTTTTTTGCGCCTGCATAAAATCGGGATCAAATCTCCTGTTGAAGCCAAGCATCAGTTTTACGTTTGCATCTTTTACAATCTTTACAAGCGCTGCTGTTCTTTGTAATGAGAGGTCTAATGGTTTTTCGCAAAAGATATGTTTACCCTTTTTTGCAGCAGCTTCCACCAATGTTGCATGTGAGCTTGTAGGTGTACAAACCAATACGGCATTTACTTCTGCATATGCAATGGCTTCTTCAGGATTTTTGGTAAAGAAAACATCACCATATTCTTTTTTAAAACTTTGCTCATCGTATTGCGGATCAGCTACAGCAACAATAGCGGCATTAGAAAAAATTTGATTGATATTTCTAAAATGTATTTTTCCAATACGTCCCATTCCCAGCAATGCTATGTTTACCTGTTTCATTTTGTTTTTTAAATGATTTAAAATTATAAGCCAATTGATTGCAGATAAGTTCTATTGTTTTGAGCACATTGTTTAGGATTGCCCATGCCCGGTAAAACATCCTGCTCAACTACAATCCATCCCTTATAGTTCTTCCTGTTTATAAAATTTTTTACAGCTACAAAATCTACATCTCCTTTTCCTAATTCACAAAAAACACCATTTTTTACAGATTCAAAATAATCCCAGTGATTTTTTTTAGATTGTTCAGCAACCTGCGGTGAAAAATCTTTGAAATGTACATGCCAAATTCTATCCCAGTATTTTTCCAAAACATCTAATGGATTTCTGCCGCCGCCAAAACGATAATGCCCTGTATCAAAACATAAGCCCAATAAATCAGGGTTGGTGGCATTCATTAAAGCATCAATTTCTTCCGGCGTTTCTATATAACCGGCACAATGATGATGAAACACAGTACGCATTCTGTATTTATCTTTTACAGCCTGCGCAATTTTCTCTGCGCCGTTTGCAAATGTTTTCATTTGTTCTGCCGATAAACTTTGCTTTTTCGTAATTCTTCCTGCATTTTTAGTTCGTTCTTTTACACTTCCATTATCATCAGCCAGTACTATGAATGCATTTTTATAAGCTGCATTAAACATTAGTTCGGCCACATTTAATGCTTTCTGTATTCCATCTTCATGAGACAATTCATTTGCTAAAGCAACAGGAACAAATGCACCTAATAAATCTAACTTGCGATTAAATATTTCTTTATTTAATTCTTTGGGGTTAGTTGGCATAAAACCCCAGTCACCTAATTCTGTTCCTGTATAACCGGTTTCAGCGATTTCATCTAAAACCTGTTGATAGCCTAAAGACTTGCCTTCCAGTTCAAATTCTAAAACTCCCCATGAACAGGGAGCGTTGGCGATTTTTATTTCAGTGTCTGTTTGCATGGATTATTAAAATTTGCGTTACCATTCATTTGCAATATTTATTTTTTCAGTAACCAATGATACCAATCTAATGCAACCTTGTCCCAATTAAATTTATCATAATCAATTTTGCCTGTTGATTTAAATTTAAAAAAATTATGTTCCACTCCTAAGTATGGAATGAAAGTAAAATTTTGTTTTTTTAATCGAATTATTTCAATTCGCAAATAGTCAATAAAAGGTGCTGTATGGTCTCTTGTACCATAAGAAATTAAAACCGGAATACTTAGTTGCTTTAAATAGTTAATAGGCGGAGGAAAAGAAAAACTATAGGTTGCTTTATACGTATCACCTGTAGATTTCATATCATTTGGAGAAGCAATAATTTTTTTCCAGGTATCAAAAACATTTTCTGCAATTGAAGTTGTATCTGTTCTGCTTCTCTGCTTTGTTCGATAATTGACATAATGCGTCCGAGTGGATTTCCACTTGCACAAATTAAATGCGTTATATTAATTGAAACTCTCGCCAACTTTGCAGCAATAGCGGCGCCCTCTGAATGTCCTGCTACAACAAGTTTATTTTTTGACACCCAGGATTGACCTTTCAAATATTTTATTACTTCAATATTTCTCTTCACATAATAATCCATCACATTTCGCTCAATATATTTGTTTGGAAACTGTCCGGTTTTTTGATCATAATATGTAAAATTTCCAGCTAAGTTTTTTGTATTTGAAATTAAAGGAATAAATGGCTTTCCGATAATAGCAAGGTGATAGTCTGTTGTTAAACTGTCAGCATTAAAAGGGAAAACTGGATAATGACTAATTGTATCATATAACATTAAAGGCACCGGCAAACTTCCCTGAATAAATAAAAAGATTGGTTTACTTTTTTGTTCATCACCTTTTTTTGATTTAACTAAAATATCTACTGTGTCCTTTTGATATAAGAATTGCAAATGCCGATACCCAAAACTCTCAGGTGTTGGGTTCTGTGCAAGTAATTGTCCAACTAAAAAGAATGATATAATTGTTAGGAAGTTTCGCATCAATATGGCACACACATCTGTTTTGTTGTTATAGATAGTCGCGCTGTTTTCTTTTGTTTTCTTTTAGTTTTTCAAAACTTTTTTTGACAGATGCTATAGTTGATACTTGTGCAACCGGTACTTCCCACCATGCATAACCATCCACCCGTTGCTCTCTGTCTGTTTCAATATAAATCACCGTTGTTCTTTCATTTTTCTTTGCATCGGCTAATGCTTTTTTAAAACTTTCAATGTTTTTTGTGCGAATAACAATGGCGCCTAAACTCTCAGCATTCGTAGCAAGATCAACCGGTAAAAAACTTCCATCCAGCTTTCCTGTTTTTTCATTTCTATATTTATACTCAGTTCCAAAACCTTTTGTTCCTAATGCATTTGACAAACCACCAATGCTTGCGAAGCCATTATTATTAATAAGAATAATCGTTAGCTTAAATCCTTCCTGAATGGAAGTGACTATTTCCTGAGCCATCATTAAATAGCTGCCATCCCCAACCATCACGTATACTTCACGTGAAGGGTCAGCCATCTTTGCCCCAAGCCCCCCGGCAATTTCGTAACCCATACATGAATAACCATATTCTAAATGAAATCCTTTACAGTTACGGGTTCGCCATAATTTGTGAAGATCACCGGGCAGGCTTCCTGCTGCACACAAAACAACATCTCTTTCACTTGAGAAAGAATTGACTGCTCCTATTACTTCACCCTGGCTAACAGGAACTCCATGATTGAGTGTATAAATTTTTTCAACGGCCTTGTCCCAATCTTCATTATGTTTTTTAATATCAGCAACATAGCTTTTACTAACCTGAAATGAATGGAGCAACTTATCTAACTCTTTAATACTTTCTCTTGCATCACCTGTAACTGGTAGGGCACCTTGTTTAAAACAATCAAACTCACTTACGTTGAGATTAATGAACTGCACTGCAGGATGCTGAAATGCTGATTGAGAAATGGAGGTGAAATCGCTGTAACGTGTTCCGATACCTATTACCACATCCGCCTTGGCACAAATTTCAATTGAGCCGGGAGTACCGGTAACTCCTGCTGCGCCTAAGTTTTGCGGCTCATCATAATTAAGAGAACCTTTGCCTGCATACGTTTCCACAACAGGAATACCTGTTCTGTTCACAAACCTTTTTAACTCAGTACATGCATCACTGTAGATGACTCCTCCGCCTGCAACAATTACTGCTCGTTGTGATTTGCCGATAATTTCTGCGGCTCTTACCACTGAAGTTTCATCAGCTCTTATTCGTTGAACTTTCGATACTTTTTTGTCGAAAAATTTCTTCGGAAAATCAAAAGCTTCTGCCTGCACATCCTGCGGCATACTTAGCGTTACAGCACCGGTTTCAGAAGGAGAAGTAAGGATTCGCATGGCCTGCGGCAGGGTTGTGATCAATTGTTCCGGTCTGTTTATTCTATCCCAATATTTAGATACAGGTTTAAAACAATCGTTCACTGAAATATCCTGCGAATATTGACTTTCTAATTGTTGCAATACAGGAGCAACCTGCCTTGTGGCAAAAATATCACCCGGTAATAACAGCACAGGTAAACGGTTAATGGTAGCTGTGGCAGCACCCGTAATCATATTAGTTGCACCCGGACCTATTGATGTTGTACATACAAAAGCGCCCAGCCTGTTTTTCATTTTTGCATACGCGATGGCTGTATGCACCATCGCCTGCTCATTGCGGCATTGATAATATCTAAAAGATGGATTTTGAAATAATGCCTGCCCTATCCCTGCTACATTTCCATGCCCGAATATTCCAAAACATCCGGCAAAAAACGGTTGTTCAATACCATCCCGTTCAACAAATTGATTTTGTAAATACTCAATTGTTGCCTGTGCAACTGTTAGCTTTTTTGTAGATGACATTGTTGTTTATTTTCTATTACGCTATCCAATAATTTTCAATATTTACTTTTTTCGTTCTGCTCGCTGCTCTTCAGTTTGTGGTGTCCAAAAGATTTTATAATTATCGCCAGATTGAATTCTTGTAAGTAGAACTATTTGCCCGATGTGTCCTTCTAAATGCGTCAATGCACGAAAGATTGCGCTCATCAATGTTACATCATACCCTTGTATGCGTCTTTGTTCAGTAAGCCTTCCCGAGTCAAAATTATTTATTGCCTTTTCAAAATCCGATTTAAGATCTGCAGTAAGTTGAATTAATTCTTCTTTTGTGATTTTACTTTCATTCAAAAACTCTCCCGGTCTATCTCTTAATCTTCTTCGTTGTTTATGTTTGTAATGGTCCATTGTCTAAAGCTACCACAAATGTGAGTAATCAGGATCCCGATTGAATTCACTTTATCATTAGGTCGCCACCAAATTTTTTGCTCATCAAGTTGGTCAACGCAATGATACAGTCGTTGGAATGACTCTCAATCCTAATTTTGCATTCGTTTAAAAATTCCTTTTCCAAGATATTTTCCATGATAGTAAATTCTTTGCTGAAGTTTTGATGTTTGCGATGTCTCTATAGGTGTGTAGATAATATTTGCATTACGAACACCTGGGATGCTTTTGTCAGTTTCCAATTTTTTACAACCCCCCTCTCAAAGCAATAAATTCCATTGCTTCATCATAATAAGGCATATCATTCGCACACCCCTGTTTTTGTACAACCCAGGCACCTGAAGCATTTCCCATACGGCACGACTTATACAAATCCCAACCCTGCAAATAGCCATAAATAAAACCGCTTGCAAACGCATCGCCGGCACCTAACACATTTAATATTTCTACAGGAAAACCGGGCACTTCCTGTTGCCTGCCATCTTTATAATAAATGGCAGCACCCTTGGCTCCCTTTTTTACAATCAATATTTCAGGGCCTGATTGCAAAATTTTATTTATGGAAACGTCAAGATCACCAGTTATTTTAGGAGCAGAGATTTGCTGATGCTGAATGCTTACCTGATCTGCACTTTGCAATGTTGCGGCTAAAATTTCTTCTTCAGTACCAATGGCGATTTTTACTCTCGGCAATAATGCTCTTACCATTAAACCAAATGAGCGGATATCTTTCCATTGATCTGCTCTGAAATCAATATCCAATATAATGTCAACATTATTTTCTACAGCGATTTCAGTGGCATAAAATGCAGCACTTCTTGTTGGTTCAATGTTCAACGCAGTGCCAGACATTTCCAATATCCGATACTTACTTATATCCGCTGCAATAACATGATCAATTGTTAACTGACTGTCGGCAGCATTGTCACGGTAGAATACAAGGGGAAATTTATCTGGTGGTTCAATACCTAATACCACAGCACTTGACCTTGCTCCCTGAATACGTGGAATATAATCCGTATTTACCTTTTGTTTTTTTAAAAAATTAATAATGAAGTCCCCAACTTTATCGTTGCCTACTGCTGTTAGCAAAGTAGCATTCACACCTAAGCGACTTGCACCCACTGCTATGTTCAACGGCGAACCACCCACCAAAGCATCAAAGCCTTTTATATCAATAAAATCGGCACCGATATTTTGTGAATAAAGATCAATGCTGGATCGTCCGAATGTGATGAGATCAAATTGTTTATTAGCCATCTGAATGTTTTATTGATTATTCATTTCTGCAGTAACCATAGGTATTCTTGGATCTTTGCCTTTCCATGAATTATATATCCACTCATGTTGAGAATCAGTTGTATTGTTTAATGCCTGGTCGCTACCTGCTAAAAAATTCAGGTAATAACAATTATATCCATGCGCCGCTACTACAGGATGATAACCTTTTGGCACCATCACGATATCATTTGTTTTTACCTGCATCAATTCATTGAGGTTTCCATCCGAAGTATAAACCTGCTGTATAGCATATCCTGCTTCCTTATCTATTTTGTAAAAATAAAATTCTTCAAGACATGCTTCCATAAGATTTCCATTTGAATCGAGTTTTCTTTCGTCATGCTTGTGTGCAGGAAAAGAGCTCCAGTTTCCGGATGGTGTATACACTTCTACCGCTACAATTTTACTGCTTCCAAAACCTGGTTCTATCAAACTGTTTATCTGTCTGGTAGCATTATCTCCGCCACGAATTTCAATTGCTGCTTCATCAGGTGTTTTAAATTTTGCCGGTCTGTCTTCGCTTACCAAACACCAGCCTGCAGCAATATCCAATACATCACTTTCTGCGGTTAATGAAAATGAAGTATGCCTTGATAAATATAAAGTATGCGCTATGCCCGAAAAAACATCTTTTCTTCCATTGACTGTTTGCCAATTTCCTTTATCTGTAGTGACTGAATAATTACCGCTTAATAAAATGATACCATATTCATTTTCTTCGGTATTGCCTTGCCACTGCTCACCTTTTTTCATCAGTCTTGCTTCAAAATTCAAATGTGTCCATTCTGCATCTGCTGCAGAAACTTTTTGATAAACGCCAAAATCTTTTGACGGGTGGCATAATAATTTATATTTTTTACTCTTTATCATTTTCGATTTAATTTATTAAATTCTATATTTTATTGCAATCAAACAAGCACTTTTTATTCAGCCTCGGAGAGGCTTCGTGATTATAGAAATAGTTATTTTTAGTTTTCATAGGCTCCGTAGGTGCCTCCTCTTACGTGGCACCTTTGGAGCCAACCATGTATGTTATTATTTTCTTTCTATAAACACGTTGCTCCTACGGAGCATTGATATTGTTGATAGTGAAAAAATCTAATACAATTATTTTATTAATGAAGCCTTGCCCGTTGCTCCCAATACTTCAAATTTATTAATCAATAATTCTTTACATGCTTTCATATATTCTTTACCAGGTATCACAGGATCAAAAAGTTCAGGCTGCTCAGCAAAAAATTTCCGATGCACTTTTGCCCACAACAATCTTATGTCAGTAGCAATGTTTACTTTACAAATACCATAACCGATAGATTTCCTAAGCTCTTCATCGGTAACACCGCTTGCGTTTTCTGCAAGATTACCGCCGTAATTATTTATTTCTAAAACATCATTTTTGTTAACGCTCGAACTGCCATGTAGCACTAAAGGATAACCAGGTAATTGTTCCTGTATCTCTTTTAAAATGTGAAGCTGCAATCCTTTGCCCCCACTAAATTTATATGCACCATGACTTGTACCTACTGCAACTGCAAGACTATCACACTCTGTTCTCTCAACAAATTCTTTTGCCTGTTTGGCGTTCGTATAAAAAGCTTTGCTTGCATCTATATCCATATCATCTTCTACACCACTTAAAACACCTAACTCTGCTTCAACTACTATATTTTTTTGGTGTGCTTTATCAACAACGATTTTAGTTCTTTTTATGTTTGTCTCAAACTCATCATGCGATGCATCAATCATAACTGATGTATAACTACTGTTGATAGCATCAAATATATGTGCCTCAACTCCATGATCTAAATGTAAAGCAAAAACTGTTTTGGGATAAATTTTGGCTGCTGCTTTTACCATTGCCAAAAGTATTTCCGCATGGGCATAGTTTCGTGCCGCAGGCGTTATTTGAACAATGATAGGAGTATCGGAATATTCAGCTGCTAAAAACAATCCATGAATTTGTTCCATAGTAAAAACGTTCACAGCAGCAATCGCATACTTGCCATAGCAGTGACGGAATAATATTTTTGGAGAGATCATCATGTATCACAACGTATCGAAAATTGAATTCTGCATTGCCGGGATTTTTACTTTTATATCGCGTATTTACAAATGATAAAATTCAGTTTTACATATAATTTTCGTAAACATCAAAGGTATGGTTATGAGTATCTCTCAACAAAGCACTATTCAAAAAAAAGCACTATTCAAAAAGTTACGTGTTTTTAAAAAAGCTAAGCTACAGGTTTCAGTTTTATTTAGTGGATGAATTTAATTTATAAAACATGTTTATTAATTTGTCAGCAAAAACAAAAAACGTGTTTACTTCTAATAATCCGGACTATAAAATCATTTCATTTGGAAATATTTTTTAACTTGCTTCCGATTGCTTAATGCATCTATTCAAATCATTTGTTTTTTACTCAACGATTTTACTAAAAATAGGTTGATCTCTTTCACCTAATTTTTATAACCAAATTAAACTACTTCAAATGCGTAAATTTTATTTTTTACTACACAGTTTAAAATCATTGATCTTCAGAATAACCTCCAGCCATTTGTTTCCGCGTCAGTAAGTAACAATAATTAATAAACTCAAATTATACTCACAAACGTTTTATTATTTAAACAAAAAACTACGAAAATGAAAAAACTGCTCCTTTTATTTATTTGCTTATATAATTTATGTACCACCGGATATTCACAAGGTACTGATGCAAGTATTGAAGTTTCTGTAACGGACCCGTCCAAGATTCCGGTACAAGGGGCTTCCGTTAGCCTGGTAAATTCTTCTACGGGTTTTACCACTACTGGTGTTTCACAGAGAAATGGTTTATTCAGATTTGAACAATTACCTCTTGGTGGACCATATAAAGTAACTGTAACATTTGTGGGATATCAACCTCTGACCAAAGATGGTTTCATGCTGGATCAGGGTAGTAATCTTAAAATTGTAATTCCATTGTCTCAACAAGTTGGTCAATTGCAGGAAGTAACTGTGATATCAAATGATTTTAAAAACAGAAATGAAAGACTTGGCCGGTCTACTTTAGTAAGTGCAAAAGAGATACAACGTTTGCCTTCAACCAATAGGAATTTTGCTAATCTTGCCCAACTATCTCCCATGGTAGGAAGTGGTTTTAATATCGGTGGTATTAACAGCCGGAATGATGCTTTTACTGTTGATGGAGTAACTGCAAAAGAATCGTCGTTTGGTGGACCGGATCAGTTGCCTTATACTTTCTCAATAGAAGCATTGCGTGAATTTGAGGTAGTAACAAATTCTTATGATGTTACCGAAGGAAGATCAATTTCGGGAGGTATAAAAGCCGTAACAAAATCAGGAACGAATGTATTTCATGGAAGTGTGTTTAATTATTTTTGGGATAACCGCTTAGGTGCAAGTACGGATCTTCTTGGCCGTAAAGTTATAAATGATACTAAACAACAACGTGGCTTTACACTTGGTGGACCAATCATTAAAAACAAACTGCATTTTTTTATTGCTTATGATGGCGAAAGACTTGAGCAGGCTTATGATCTTTGGAGCCAAAGTGTAACCCCCGGTATTGTTCAAAATAATAGAGGACAACAGGCAACTACAGCTAATTTAGACCGGGCAATTAGCATTCTTCAGAGTAAGTATGGCGTTTCTAGCCAACAGCAATATGGCTTTTTTACACGCAAAAATAAACTCAATACTTATTTTGCCAAGTTTGACTGGCAACTTAATAATAAGAATAAGCTAACCTTCAGGTATAATCAATCTGATTATGTTTTACCCAATAATAATAACAGTGATATTGGCGCATACGGCATACACGATGCAGGCTATAATTTTATTGTAAAAGGGAAAAATATTTTATTGGCATTGCGTTCGCAATTGAAGAATAACGTTTCCAACGAGCTTAAGTTGGGGTATTATTTTAATACCCGTCAAAATGCTATTAATACAGCCGAACATCCCCAATTATGGTTAACCATGCAGTCAGTAATTAATGGGGCTACACAAAACGCCACATTAGTAGGCCGCTACAACAGGTGGACTCCGGAAATACAGGAAAACAAAATTTTTTCTATAAACAATGATGTTTACGTAAATAGGGGGAAATTCAATTTCGTTTTTGGAACACAAAACACACTTACAAAATCAATTGGTATTTATACTCACGATACAAAAGGGCGTTTTGATTTTAGCAGTATTAATGCCTTGGATTCAATGCAGCCATCCCGATATACACGCAAGTTTACTAATCCCGGACAGGAACTTCGTGATCCACTCCAAACAGATTTAGCTGAATTATCGGTTTATGCACAGGCAACTACCAATATAAAACCTAACTTAAAATTAACCGCCGGTTTGCGTTATGATGTTGCTCTTTTCTTTACTGCGCCTGATCATAATGAAACCTTGTTTAAAGAATTAGGGTACCGTAACGATGTAAAGCCTAAAGACTTAAATAATATTCAACCCCGTGTAAATTTCAACTGGGACATCAAAGGAAATCAAAGAGATATTTTAGACGGTGGTCTCGGAATTTTTGCTGGTCAAATGGTTACCAGGCCTTATATCTACGCAATGATTGATAATGGAATTCGGTTCACAGGAATTGATATTACCGGCAGAAACGGCTTTATTATTAACCCGGCCACTAATGATTTTTTATTAAAAAATGGTCAAAAGGTTCCTATGCCAACTCCTGACTATAGCAGTTACAATAAGGATTACAATGCTATTCCCGGCGCAGGATATACGAGTGCAGAACTTTTTGGAGCCAACCAGGCACAAGTGGTTCGTTTTGTTGACAAAAATCTGCAATTACCAAGTTCCTTTAAAGCACATCTTAGTTATCACCATTATTTTACTGATTGGCTTCGTGCAGGTGTAACAGCATTTTATTTACAAACACGTAATATGCTAACAATGGCAAATGCTAATCTTACTAATAAAGTAGCATTTACGTTGGAAGGAGAGGGCGGTCGTGAAGTATATACGCCCCTGGATAAAATGAAAAGTAATTCTGCTGATTTTAATGCGGCAAAGCGATCACAACAATTTACTGAGGCATTAATATATACTAATGGCTACTCATCAACATCCAAAGGGGTAATATTGGATGTAGCGCTTAAATTACCTAAAGAAGGAAATGTTAGTATTAGTTATACACGTGCAAAAGCACAAGGAGCCGAAAACTTTCGTAATGAAGATGATCAGCGTTTTGTAGGTGCTTCTTATTTTGACGACTATAAGTTCATTAACAGTGCCCATGCTCCTGACGACTTCCGTCAGAAATTTCTTCTTAATGTAACTTCTCCTAAAGTAGGAGGGTTTACATTTGGTGCATTTCTTAATATGGTTGAGGCGGGACGATTCTCTGCTATAATAAGCCCAAAAGAAGTAATGGGTACCAACATTCGTGACCTTAATGGAAATACGGCTTTTATATTCGATCCCAACGATCCTAAAACACTGGATTACCAGGGAGCAAAGTTTGTTTCTGATCTTAAATATGTTTTTGAAAATGCCGGCCCTGCTGCACAGGAATATTTAAATGAAAACATGGGCAAATATGCTGAGCCCTATGGTGGTTTAATGGGTTGGAGAACTTCTCTTAACGCACGTATAACAAATGATCTGCAGATTTATAAAAATCATCGTTTGCAAATTAACATCGATGCATTCAATGTTCTTAATCTCTTAAATAAAGATAAAGGTGGTTTTTGGAATTACCCTTTCCAGGAGCTATATAAAGTAAACAGCTTTAACGCAACCCGTAAAAGTTACGTATATGAGATCAATAAAAATTATGGTCAGCGAAGAAAAGAAGGAAATGGTTTCATAATCATGTTTGGGATGAAGTATGTTTTTTAATTGACATAATAACTTTTTAAAATAGTTTGACAATGCCCTGGTATCTAAATATTGGGGCTTTTTAATTCATTTGTATAAAGAAAAATCTTATCTCCAGTTATAATTTGATTTGCGTCCCATTCAAAAACCAGATTGTGCCATTTGTTATTTCGTGGGTAATGGGTTATAACCCGTTTTGCCATCCAGCATACTTTTGACTGTATTTGGTTTCTTCAGAAAATTTTTTTTAAATGATGTAGAAAGTTCCCAGCTTACCGCCGGCTTGTAATGATTTCTAAGCTTTCAGATTTTAAAAGCGAAGCTAGTCCAAATGCTTTTCTTTATTTTTATATCCTTCAAAAAAATAATAGATCACAAAATATTTTTTATCTTACCTTACTGAATCTAAAACTCATTAATAGATCCACTAACGATTAATAATAGAAATAATTCCCCGCCTATATTTTATAACCAAACCTAAAAACTCACTTACATGAGAAAAAGCTATTTTTCAAAGCGCTGTTTAAAATTATTTTTTGTCATCCTTAGCTGTATTTGTTTTTATAGTCAGGATGCCTCTGCACAACGTACAGTAAGTGGTACTGTGAAAGATGCTGCCGGAAACGGTTTAGCCGGAGCAACTATTTCAGTAAAGGGAAAAAGAACGAATACTGTTTCAAATGCTGATGGTTCATTTTCAATAGCAGTGCCGGATAATAGCAGCACTCTTGTAATCAGTTATGTTGGTTACCTGCCGCAGGAGATCGCTGTAGGCAGCAGCAGCAATTTTGATATAGCATTACAGCCCGGAGTTTCTGAATTAAACCAGGTAGTTGTTGTTGGTTATGGCACGCAGAATAAAAAAGATATAACAGGCGCTGTAAAATCATTGAAAAGCGAAAACTTTAATAGAGGTATTATCAATTCTCCACAACAACTTCTTCAAGGTAAAGTAGCAGGTGTAAATGTTACCTCAGCAAGTGGTGAACCCGGAGCGGTTACCGGTATTACAGTAAGAGGTCCCGGAGGAGTTAGAACAGGGAGTACCCCGCTTTTTGTAGTTGACGGATTGCCATTGGATAATTCAAGTACAGGTGGTGGCGACCCTTTAAATTTTATTAATCCGCAGGATATTGAATCAATGGATGTTTTAAAAGATGCCTCTGCAACCGCTATTTACGGTTCCCGAGGCGCAAACGGGGTGATAATTATTACCACCAAGAGAGGTAAGGCAGGCATTTCCACTTTAGGTGTATCAACAAGTGTAGGATTTTCAACATTAGCAAGAAAACTGCCTGTGCTAACAGCAGATGAATTTCGTGTTGAAGTGCCAAAAGCTGGCGGGGTACTGGACGATAAAGGAGCTAATACCGACTGGCAAGACGCAATAACCAGAACAGCTCTCACCCAGAATTACAACCTGACCCTAAGTGGAGGTGCCGATAAGCTAACTTATTTTGCCTCATTAGGACTACAGAATCAAGAGGGAATTCTTAAGAAAAATGACATGAAGAGATATTCAGGAAGATTTAATGCCACCCAAAAATTTTTAGAAGACAGGTTAACATTAGAACTGAATTTGAACGTTGCCAATACCAAGAATCAGCGTCCCCCTGCTTCAAATGTATTTACTGATGCCATCACCAATAACCCAACATACCCGGCTTATGATGCAAATGGAAACCTTGCCTTGTATCCGAATATCGCAAACAACCCACTACTTTATTTTGACCTGTTTAAGGAAATTACTACAATCAACCGGGTAATTGGCAACATTTCTCCTTCTTTTAAAATAATTAAAGGGCTTGTTTATAAACTAAATTTCGGTATTGATAATTCTACTTCAACCCGTGATAATGAGA
>JBPCQG010000412.1:0-2577 GCA_050998315.1 Chitinophagaceae bacterium | reverse complement strand
CTATCGCAGAAAAAGGTCTAAAACAACGAGTTCTAAAGATTTCTTTCTTGCAGAAGGTTCACTTACCTGGTGGGCTATTGGTGCATCCCTGATTGCTTCGAATATTTCAGCCGAACATTTTATAGGCATGAGCGGTTCAGGCTTTGCATTAGGTTTAGCCATCTCCACTTATGAATGGATGGCGGCAGCTACCTTAATACTTGTAGCTATCTTCATAATTCCACTTTACCTGAAGAATAAAATTTATACCATGCCGCAGTTCTTAGCAATAAGATACAGCGATAAGGTGAGCACGGTGATGGCAGTATTTTGGCTATTGGCTTATGTTTTTATAAACTTAACATCCATCATATATCTTGGGTCGTTAGCTATATCTTCTATTTCAGGTATCTCGTTTGAATGGTGTATAGTCGGACTTAGTATCTTCTCCATAATAGTTACACTTGGTGGTATGAAAGTGATAGGATATACTGATGTTATCCAGGTAATCGTATTACTGATCGGGGGTTTGGTTACAACTTATCTTGCCTTGTCTTTATTGTCAGAGAACTACGGGTTTGGTGGAAACATTTTAAAAGGATTGTCGGTATTAAGGAAAGAGGCGCCAACTCACTTTCATATGATTTTCGATAAATCAAACCCGCACTATAAAGAGCTGCCCGGCATGTCGGTTCTAATTGGTGGAATGCTTATTAACAATCTCGCTTATTGGGGCTGTAATCAATACATTGTTCAGCGTACTTTAGGTGCTGATTTAAAAACCGCCCGTCAGGGCATTTTGTTTGCCGCCTTTTTAAAGTTGCTGATACCGGTAATTGCAGTATTACCGGGTATTACCATGTATGTATTGCATAACAATGGATTATTTCAAACAGAAATGGCTGATGCTGCAGGTACAGTAAAACCGGATCATGCATACCCTACCTTAATGAACTTATTGCCTGCAGGGCTTAAGGGAGTTGCCTTTGCTGCTCTTACCGCTGCTATCGTAGCTTCGTTGGCTGGTAAGGCAAATAGTATATCCACCATTTTTTCGCTGGATATTTATAAAAAATATTTTAACCGGGAAGCTTCTGAAAGAAGATTGGTTATTGTTGGCAGATGGGCTGTAATTATTGCCATGCTCATTGCTGCTTTGGTTACTCCGGCATTAAAATCGTTAGACCAGGCTTATCAATTTATACAGGAGTATGTTGGTTTCATTTCACCGGGAGTTTTGGCAATTTTTTTACTGGGTCTTTATTGGAAAAAAACAACTGCACCTGCTGCAATGGCCGCAGCTTTATTAACCATACCTGTTTCAACTATATTAAAGTTTTTGCCTGTATGGACAAACGGCGCTTTTCCTGATTATCCTTTCTTAGATAGAATGACGATAACATTTTTATTGCTTGTTGTTGTTATGGTTGTTATGAGTATTTCGAGACCTAAGGCCCAGAACGATACACATGTAATTGAAGTTGATAAATCAATGTTTCGTGTAAGCACAAGCTTTGTTGTTGGGTCTGTTATTATATGTGGTATTTTGGCTGCTTTATATACAGCATTTTGGTAAACATTGTGGCTCTTTTGCAGAATTAATGGATTTTTTTTTTGGTACCCGCATTTGTATTTCATAGTATCATCGTTGCGTCGCATCCATTCATTGGTAGTGCAGAAAGGTAGACTGTAGTTTATAATCAAAGTCTTTTTTCATATAATCAGCTACAAATTTTTTCTTTCATCAGCATCTGGTTAATATAAGATCACAGCCTCTTCATTTTCAATACATAATGCTCTTCTAAGCCTTGTATATTTAATAATTGTTGGCTCGCTCATCACTTACTCTGCTGATGTATTTGCGATTAGCAAGCTACCGGCCAACTCATGTTTCAATCTATGCTTACATCAATCCCATTATTGCTATTGGATTAGGGAGACTATTATTGAATGAACATTTAAGCATTGATATTTTAATAGGAACGTTAATTACTTTAGCCGAAGTATACTTAGTAAAAATGATTTTAAAAAACAACGTTTATGACTGCTATTAAAATTGTCGATTATGAAGATCAATATCAGCCATATTTTGAAAGGTTGAATAAGGCATGGATTAAGAAATTTTTTTGGCTTGAGGAAATAGATAGATATGTTTTAACCAATCCAAAAGAAGCTATTATAGAAAAAGGTGGATATATTTTTATGGCTTTGTATAATAATGAAGTTGCAGGAACAGTTGCTCTTAAAAAAGTTGATGATACTACTTATGAATTTACAAAAATGGCCGTAGATGAAAATTATCAACGAAAGGGGATAGCACAGCAACTAAGTTATGCTGCTATTAAAAAAGCAGAAGAGATTGGAGCACATCAAATAATACTTTATTCCCAAACACACCTTATGCCGGCAATAATTCTATATCATAAACTTGGTTTTGAAGAAATTCCTATTGCACCAGGAATTTATAAAAGGGCAAATATTAAAATGAGATTAACATTAAAAAAAGAAGAACAAGCTGAAGGGATTTATAAATTAAAGGATTTAGTTTAAACAGAACAGCGAATGATAAAATCTATATACAATTCGGAACATTATACC
>JBPCQG010000407.1:0-20417 GCA_050998315.1 Chitinophagaceae bacterium | reverse complement strand
GGTATAATTGAAGATACTGAAAAGGGAACATTAACAAGGGACGTGGGTTTAATAATGGCTGCACAAAAAGTAGAGCATTATGAAATTGCCACTTATGGTAGCCTGGCGCAACTGGCTAAAACCCTTGGCAAAAATGATCTGGCCGATCTTATGGTAAAAACGTTAGAAGAAGAAAAAGAAGCAGACCAATTATTAACCGGTATTGCCGAAAATAATATTAATGTAGAAGCAAAAGAAGAATAATTTAAATCTCCATTCAAAGATTGAATTGATAACCGAGGAGATATACTATAAGTATTTAAGTGATAAAAGAGTCAGGTTGTAATAGACCTGACTTTTAAATGAGCTTAGTTTTTCAATTTTTAGATATCTTATGAAACCCGAATTTGTACAATTTATAGGAATAGGAGCAGGTATCTTAACTTCAGTTTCAATGCTGCCACAAATTATTAAGACTTTTAAAGAAAAAAAAGCAGAAGATCTTTCACTTGTGATGATACTTGTATTAATGAGTGGTATAGGGTGTTGGATATGGTACGGCATTTTAAGAAATGATCTTCCCATAATTTTCACGAATTGTTTTTCTATAATTTTGAATGCTATCCTTCTTTTTTTTCGTTTTAAATATGCAGATACAAATTAAAATCTTTTCACTAATTAATCGGCAAAGAATTAAACCTATAAAATAATATAATTATGAAAAAGAACAACGGTATATTATTAGCAACATTATTTTTTGTACTCACAATGATGAGCAGTTGCGAGGCTATTGGAGGTATTTTTAAAGCAGGGGTTTGGGTAGGAATATTAGTAGTTGTATTGGTAGTAGGCATAATTATATGGGTGATAGGAAAAGCAAGGAAGTAGAAATAAATTGCAGGGGAGCAATTAAAGTGGCTCTCTATTGCATAATCCGTTATCTATATTAAATTATTTTTCGATCCTATTTTTTTGACTTGGTATTAGCCCCTTTGTTTAAGAAGATTTTGCAGAAGACTTTTTAGGAACTTTTGCCACATCTTCCCTTGCTTCTGATAAACCAAGTGCAATTGCCTGTTGGTGGAAGTAACTTTTACCACTGCCACTTTTTAATAATTTACCCGTTTTTTTTCATGCATTTCTTTTTCACCTTTTTCACCAGCAAGTTTTTAACACTTTTATAAAATTTAATATTTAGATAAATAAATTTTTATTCCATTAAGTTATAGCAATAAACATTTAATGTAAATTAAGCCCGCATACTAAAAGTAATATCGAATTTAGTACCAGCATGTGTTTTAATTATTAAAAATGAATTAATAACCTGAGTATATTTAGAATCCCCAACCCATTTAATGCTAACCTCAAGTACTGATAAAATAGAAAACAAAGTTCACTGGGGTTATATCATTGCATTCATTCTTTTACTTCTTTCCTACATACTAAACTTTTATAGTTCGCAGCAGGTTTTAAATCAACAGGAAAGGGTAAGCCATACTACAGATATTACTAATGCACTTGACGATCTTATATTTGAAATAAGAGATGCAGAGTCAGCGTTTAGTGGATATCTCGTTATTAAAGACGAGGTGTTTTTAAAGCGTTATCATATTGCTCCTAACCTGGTAAGTTCAACAGTTCTTCATCTTAAATCTCTAACCCAGGATAATCCAATACAACAAAACAGATTGGACAGTTTACAAAAACTTATTAAAAATAAGTTGGATATTCTCTCAACAGGGCTATTACAATTTAAAGCCAATAATTATATAGTCAGCGATTCGATGCGCAAAATGGCTTACACAGGTAACCAGGTAATGGAAAATATCAAAGATCTTGTAAACAGAATGCAAACAGAAGAAAATATTTTTATAACAACCAGAACAAATCTTACAAATAATTTTTCAAATTTCATTAAGGTTATAAACATAGCTTCTTTTGTTATTGCTATTGTATTAGCAATCTATTCAATTGTAACCTTTAATAAAGCAAATAAAGCAAGACAAATGGCTGACAAACAATCAGAACAATATAAAAACCAGTTACAGCTTAGAGTAGATGAATTGGATAAATTGAATAAGGAATTAATAGAACTGCGAAGTATAGAAAAATTTGCAGCTACGGGCAGAATTTCCAGAACTATAGCACATGAAGTAAGAAACCCGCTAACAAATATAAATCTTGCTACAGAACATTTACGCTCAGAAGTAAAATCTGAATCTGAAACAGACATTTTGTTTGATATGATATCAAGGAACAGCAACAGGATAAATGAATTAATAAATGATCTTTTAAATTCAACAAAAGCAGCACAACTAAATTTTACAAAAGTTAATATTAATGATATAGTAGATCAGAGCATCGGATTTGCACAGGATCGGATAGATCTGAAGGGAATTAGAGTAATTAAAAATTATGCATCGGCCCTTTGCCCAGTACTCGTGGATATTGAGAAGATAAATATTGCCTTCTTAAATATTATTATAAATGCTGTTGAAGCTATAGACTCAAAAAACGGCATTCTGAATATTACAACAGAAAACAAAAACAAACGTTGCGTAGTAACTATATCAGATAATGGAAAAGGTATGAGTAAAGACTCATTATCAAAATTATTTGAACCCTACTTTACTACAAAAGAAACAGGTACTGGTTTAGGCCTCACTAATACCCAGAACATCATTTTAAGCCATCATGCAAATATTTATGCGGAAAGTAAAGAAGGAGAAGGCGCTTCCTTTATTATTTCATTTAACTATGCCTGATATTATACTGATGATTTAACAACCGGCTTACCGGGCTTTCTTATTTTTATACTTTTTATTTTCTCGTATATCCTTCCTTTTTTTGTACCGGATATATCATCGCCTAACAGTATGCCCCATGCCTGTAAACCATCAGTCTGGTCGCAAATTATTTTAATCATTGCAACAGCAGGCACTGATAGAAATAATCCGGAGATACCGGTTAATGCACCCCCGGCGATTACCCCTAAAATTGATATTAGTGCATTTATCCGCAGCCTGGAGGATATAATTTTAGGCATAAGAATATTAACATCGAGTATATGAATGCCATACATAACAACAATTACCCACACTATATCACTGGTATTATCAGATGTGGTTAATGTTACAAGAACGGTGAATAACGTTGCAGTAAACATACCTATGTATGGTATTATGTTTAACACTGCAGCTAACACTCCAAAAAAAAGTGCATATTTAATACCCAGCATCACCAATCCTATAGAGTTACACACTGCAACTATTCCCATCTCAATCAATAACCCTGTCATATAGCTGTTTATCATCAGCTTAGATTGCTTTATTACAACAGTAACTTTATCGCTATACTCCTTTCGGAACACTGAATACAAAAACCGGCGTATCAGGTCGCGGTAATAAAGTATAAGGAAGGTATAAATAGGTAATAAAATAATTAGCATTAAAGCTTCTGTAATTGAAAAAAAAGTATCGCGGATGTATTCACCTTTATCGCCCGTAATGTTTTCTGCGGCATCATTAAAATATTCATTCTGCTCACGCAGTGAAATATGGAGTTTAGTCCGTATCCATTTTTGCAGTGTTATCCAATGATCGTTAAGGTGTTTTTTTATAGAAGGTACATCGTCAACGAAATTGGCAATTTGTGTGGATAGAAAATAGAGTATAGCGCTGATAAAAATTGCAGCCAGGAATAATGCTATTGCTATGGCAAGGACTCTTGAAACATTTTTTCTTTCTAAAAAATTAACGAGTGGTAAAAGTAAAACAGCAAGTAATACAGCAAATGCAAATGGCACCAGTATTTCCTGTGCAACATAAATAAAATAACATATAAAAAAAAGCACCAGAAATTTAAATCCCAGTTGTATATATAGAGGAGATCTGTTGGTGATTTGCATGTAGGTAAAGTTATAAAAAAGCCCTCATCATTAATAATGAGGGCTTTAAGCCTGATGTAAAAGATTTATAAAAACTATTTATAAACTTTCAATCCATTTTATTACTTCATCTTTTGTTTTACCAATTTTCTTTTGCAATCTCCCAACAAATTCATCGTCTTTTCCTTCCTCATATTTCAAATCATCATCGGTTAAATCACCATAGGCTTGTTTCATCTTGCCCTTGGTTTGGTTCCAATCGCCTTTTAAATTTAATTTCCAACTTTCCATAATTTTTATTTTTAGAATGAAAGAAAAATTGTTCGCCCATTATTATACACTTCCTCCTCTTATCACTTTTAATAAGATAGCAATGATCGCTATTACTAATAGTATATGAATTAAATTACCTCCAAACGGAGATACAAAAGCTCCAAAAATCCAGATGATTACCAGGATTACTGCGATTACATATAATAAGTTTCCCATGTTTTTAAGAGTTTAAAAGTGAATTAAAATTTTATACTGTTTTGATATACAAAAAACATTGCCAAAAAAATAAATATATAACTTTTATCTTTAAATAAGTCAGATTTACACTAATGTGATATACTATTCCATTATAAATTTATAATATTGCGGGGAATATAGTCTACAATCTGAGTAACCATCTTCAAAGACCTCTTTCTGCTTTTACAGTATCGATAGTTTTACTGATTATATCCCTTGTGAATGGTTTCCCGATAAAAAAATCTGCTCCCGCTTTAAGCGCATTATTTTTATTCGCAAAAGTATCATCAGCGGTTATCATTATTATTCTGATTAAAGGATGGCTGATTTTTATATTGCGTATAAAATCAACACCCGAACCATCAGGCAGGTTATTATCTAAAATGAGTATAGATGGATATTTTATAGCTAACAGATCCTGAGCTTCGAGTATACTATTTACAAAAGTAGTTTGCAGATTCTTTTTTCTCAATATCCCTGTTAATAAAAAACAGATATCAATTTCATCTTCTACAATAAGTGCCTCTATATCCTGGTTAAGATGTTTTTCCACGCTTCAATCCTTTAATTGTGGTTAAGGCAATTTATCTGCCAGTCCCCTGTTATATATTTTTTTTACAAAATTCTATAGATTAATTTTAAAAACTTTCTAAAGTGATTCCATCACAGTCTTTTAAAATACTTTTGTAATTTGTATCTATATGAAGAAAAAAATTAAAAGTGTTTATACTTATTTAAAACAGGTATTTACTGAATTTGGGGAAGATGATATTTTAAAATACAGTGCTTCCTTAGCGTATTATACGGTTTTTTCCATAGCACCGGTACTGATAGTAATTATTTCAATTTGCGGAAAATTATTTGGAAAGGATGCAATACAAGGACAAATTTACAGGCACATTAAGGGATTGGTAGGCAATGATGCCGCTGTTCAAATTCAGGAGACAATAAAAAATATTCACCTTACCGGGCAAAGCATTTTTGCAACTATTATTAGTGTTATTGTTTTATTAATTGGCGCTACCGGTATTTTTGGCGAAGTACAGGATTCATTAAATAAGATATGGGGCTTACGGGTTAAAACTAAAAAAACATGGTGGAAGCTAATTCTTGACCGTTTGCTTTCTTTTTCACTAATAATAAGTATTGGTTTTGTAATGATGGTTTCACTTTTATTAAATGCAATTGTATCTGCCTTCGGAAAATTTTTAGCCCGCTACTTCTCAGATTTTAGTGTAATAGTTGTACAGATAACAGACAGTGTACTAACTTTTGTAATTACTACTTTTTTATTTTCATTGATGTTTAAAGTACTGCCGGATGCTAAGATAAAATGGAAAGATGTTTTGGTGGGCGGCGTTATTACCTCAGTTTTTTTTACATTCGGCAAATTAGGTATAGGATATTATTTAGGATCAAGCAGTATTGCTACAATTTATGGGGCTGCTGGATCTATAATGATAATTATGGTTTGGGTTTACTATAGCTCAATAATATTATATTTAGGAGCGGAGTTTACTAAGGTTTACGCTAAACTTTATGGTGGCAAAATTTATCCTAATGTATATGCCGTATGGATTAAAACTGAAGAAATACAAGTTGCAAATCCTGTGTTAAAAAACAAAGTTTTAGATTAACTTTGCTATCCCTAAACCAGTGACCTTTATGAATAAAAGAATCCTCATTATTGATGACGATCCTGATATGTGCACTTTGCTCAGCAAATTTCTGAGTAAAAAAGGGTATGATGCCGATGCCGCTAATAGTGCATCTAAAGGAATTGCAAAGGTTACTGAAGGATTTTTTGATATTGTATTATGTGACTTTCGCCTTGGTGATAAAGATGGCAGAGACGTTTTAGTTAAAATAAAGGAACTAAGCCCTGAAACAATTGTAATTATCATTACCGGGTATTCTGATATTAAAACTGCTGTTGACGTTATTAAGCTTGGCGCCTTTGATTATATTACAAAGCCATTAGTTCCTGATGAAGTAATAAGCGTTATTGAAAAAGCCCTGTCTAAACCTGTTGATGATCATGTTACTCCTTCTGTAACTGCACCTGTGGCAAAAAATAAAAAGGCATATGTAATTTCTGCTAACAAAGAGTTTCTGGTTGGGCAGGATGGGGAAACTGCCCAGCTCTATAAGCAAATAGAAATTGTTGCCTCCACTAATTACAGCATCATTTTGTATGGTGAAAGTGGTACAGGTAAAGAAGTTATTGCGAAAACTATTCATGAATACAGTAACAGGAAGGATAAACCTTTTATTGCCATGGATTGCGGTACACTTTCAAAAGAACTTGCCGGAAGTGAATTGTTTGGACATGTAAAAGGCGCTTTTACCGGAGCTATTGTGGATAAAGAAGGACACTTTGAGTTAGCCAATGGCGGTACTTTATTTTTAGACGAGGTTACTAATTTATCTTACGAAATTCAGGCTGCATTATTAAGAGTTATCCAGGAAAGAAAATTCAAGAGAGTGGGCGGCACAAAAGAAATGGATGTTGATATCCGTATAATTGTTGCATCCAATGAAAATTTACAGGATGCTTACCGCAAGGGAAAATTCAGGGAAGATCTCTATCATAGATTTAATGAATTTTCTATAAATCTTCCTCCGTTAAGAAACCGCAAAATTGATGTCCCTTTATTCGCAGATTTTTTTCTTGATAAAACGAATAAAGAACTCAATAAAAATATTGAAGGCTACGAAGATGACGTAAACGAAATGTTTTTAAACTATAGCTGGCCGGGCAATCTACGTGAATTTAGAAATGTAGTACGAAGAGCTGTCCTGTTAACTCCATCAGGAAAAATAACTTCAAAAGTTTTACCATGGGAGATCACAAATTCATATTCTCATCCGCACTTCGCTTCTTATGAAACTGACAATAATACTATAACTGAAACCTCAATTCCTAAAGATCTTGATTTAAAAGATGCTGCTGCCAAAGCTGAATATGATACTATTATGAATGTTTTAAAGGATGTGAATTTTAATAAAACCAAAGCTGCAGAAATTCTTAAAATAGACAGGAAAACTTTATATAACAAGATCAAAATTTACCAGTCGCTTTAAATTGTTTTACCGTAATTCCTTTTTGATTATCTATAAAAAGAGGTATAGATTTTGCCATATTGCCTGTAACCATTTATCAGAGTTAAAATTATTTATATGACCGAGACAAAACCAGACACAATTTTAGAAAGCATCCAAGCTAAGCCTGGAGAAATGACGACAGTTACCTCTGTTCTTGAAAAATTAAGAGTTAAAAAACGCGACAAGGAATTTAGAATGACCCCTGAGGGTTTTACAGCGGGTAATGGAAAATATTATAATCCTGAAGATCTGAAAATTATCAGGACCTATCGTTTTGAAGGTGAATCTGATCCTTCAGATTCCTCTATAATTTATCTTATTGAAGCAAAAGACGGCTTAATAGGTTATAGTATGGATGCCTATGGCGTTTATAGCGACCATGATGATGACGGGTATGATGATTTTATAAGAAAAATTAATCATGAAGAAAGAGATGAACAACAAATCTTTCAGGATTAACAACACTTAAACCTCGTTAAACCTTGAAGGTCAACCAGCCTTCAAGGTTTTATGCATATATCCTTCCCACAGCATCCCTGTATTTTTCCATAATAACTTTTCTTTTCAAGCTCATCTTTGGTGTCAGTTCACCAGTCTCAACACTCCAGTCGTGTGATAGTAATTCAAACTTTTTTATCTGCTCCACATTATTAAAATATTTATTATAGCTTTCCACAAGGCCTTTATAAAATTCTATTACCCTATTATTTTTTATCACTTCATCGTCAGAAATAAAATCAATACTATTTGTTTTGCACCATATTTTTAAATTAGAATAGGAAGGAACTATTAACGCACCCGTATATTTTTGATCTGCTCCAATTACCATTGCATTTTCTATATACATAGATTCTTTCAACTTGCTTTCAATTGCCAAAGGCGCCACATATTTTCCTCCACTGGTTTTAAACATTTCCTTTTTTCTGTCAGTTATCTTCAAAAATTTATTATCAACCAGCATACCTATATCCCCGGTTTTAAACCAGCCATTTTCCATTACTTCAGCAGTAAGTTCAGGATGTTTATAATAACCCATCATAACATTTGGCCCTTTGCATAATATTTCACCGTCATCAGCTATTTTAACCTGTACTCCTTCTATTATCGGCCCTACAGTTCCAAACCTCCTGCCTTTTACATCCCAGCGGTTTACACTTATTACCGGGGATGTTTCGGTTAATCCATACCCTTCCAGGATAGGTATCTGGGCAGCCGTAAAAATTCTTATAAGCCTTACCTGGCAGGCAGCGCCACCACTTACAATTGCTTTCACTTCATTTCCCAATGCTTCTCTCCACTTCTTAAAAACTATTTTATTGGCAATAGATAATTTTACTTTATAAGCCAATCCTGAACTTTTGTTTATATCAAATTTTTCTGCAAGATCATGTGCCCAAAAAAATAATTTTCTTTTTACTCCTGTAAGATCATTTCCTTTTGCCATTATTTTATCATACACTTTTTCCAGCAACCTGGGCACAGTTGTAAAAAGATTTGGATTAACCTCTTTAAGATTGTCGCTTATAGTATCCAGACTTTCTGCATAATAAATTGAGATCCCTGAATACAAGTAAACGTAGCTGATCATTCTTTCTAATATATGGTTCAATGGTAAAAAACTTAATGCTCTCATATTTTTATCAGGCGGAAAACATGGCATGCTGGCCAGCACATTACCCACTACATTTTTATGAGACAGCATTACTCCTTTTGGTGTGCCTGTAGTACCCGATGTATATATTATTGTTGCAATATCATCGGTGGAAATCGTATCAGCGATATACTTTACCTGCGCCAAAAGATCTTCATCTTTATTTAAAAGCTCAGTCCAATGTTTTACACCAGGTATCCTGTCAAATGAAAATATTTCTCTTAAATGCGGAAGTTTCTTTGTTATACTTTGTACCTTTTCATATAAGGCTTCATCGTTTACGAAAATAATTTTTACCTCCGCATCCTGTAAAATAAATTTCAAATCATTTACACTTATGGTAGGATAAATTGGTGTAAGCACGGCGCCAATTTTTTGCACAGCCAGATCAACCATTAACCACTCAGGTCTGTTTTTAGAAATGACAGCGATCTTATCTCTTCCTTCCGGTGAGTTATCATTATAACTTATTCCCGATTTAAGAAAGCCTGCGCTAAGATCATTCACAATATTGTGCACTTCCTTAGTACTATATTTTCTCCAAGCGCCATTTTCTTTACCCGCAAGCATATCCTCTAATGGCGAATTCTGCATTTGATTTTCAATACAGTCAAATAATCTTTTAGCTTCGTTCATTTATAAGAATTGTTTTCTTTTTCCTTTTTAAGTTTTTCATACTCCTTATCTGCAGAGTTTGTTTATTGCCTCCGTAAGCTGCAAAATATTGAAAAACTAATCCCAAACCCCATCCCAGCATTGCCCATACCGGCCATGGTGTACGTCCACTGAGGGTTCTATTATCCGTAGTAAACCACCAAATGAGCCAAAGGAATGCATTTATTACAAAATAAGAAACGAGGCTGCGTTGGAAACTAGCTCGTTTTTTAGCCAGTTGCCATAATTCTTCATCACGATTTGTTTCCATAATTTTTATTTAGAACTGATAGATAAACAAATTAACCTAAATCATCAAAAAAGCCGCTGGCAAAAGCGGCTCATAAAAATTATTTTATTGTTTATGATAATACTGTCCCGTTGGCACTTTAAAAATTCTTCCCTTTTGAAAACTACTGAAGTCACTATACTCTGTGGCATGAGTATTTGTCCAGTCTTGATATGCCATTAAATTTTCTGTGGCGCCAAATGTCCACTGATTATACGCTGGAAATAATCCTTCCCTTAATAATTGCTGGTAATATTCAAAAAGCTTAAAAGGAAACTTAGCGGCATATTTATCAAACCAATCCAAAACAAAACGGGTTCTTATCATAGTGATTGATTCAGCATTAATTCCATTTGCTGCAATAGCATTCGATTTATTCATAGATTGTATAAATGCCTGTTCAAATTTATTTTTGCTCTCAAGGTTTGTTAAAAGATTGTCTGAGAAAAATTTTTTATAACCATCGAGTAAAACACTTTTTACTTCGGTTGTGCGGGCGGATAAGGGTTCAATATTTATAAATATTTCAGCATAAATAATACTCCATATTTTATCAGTAGTAAAATAATAATACTTGGCAGCGTTATAATAATTGCCCGGATAGCCTGGATCCGTTTCAATTCCTTTTTCCCATTGGCCTATCGCAGAAGCATTTTGCATTGATGATAAAAGCTCGCCATACTCATTATATAATGCGCCGCTTTTATTAAATTTCTTTAGGGCTTTTTTATACAGTGCTTCTGCATCCTTTTGCTTTTCAAGGGCTTTATAAATATTTCCTGCAATTTGAAAACTCTGGTCATCCACATCCGTTCTGTTAAGCAAAGGCGTAATGGTTTCTAATGCTTTTGTATTTTCTTTTTTATAATAATAATTTAGTGCCAGGTCTTTAGCTATACCCAAATCAGAAGGAGATTGTTCCATAGCCTTAATTAACAATAAAGCGGCATTATCGTAATCACCCTGGCGTGTATACGCTTTTGCATTTTCCTGTAATTCTTTTACATCCTGCGATTGTGCAATTGCGGTAAAGCCTGAGAGAAGCGCAAAAAATAAAAACAGTTTTTTCATATTATAAAGATAAAAAGACACCATAAAGTGCCTCTCTTACAAATTTATAAAACTAAAATGGCATCAATCTAACAGGTGTGTTAATAATCCATCTCTTAGCTTAGGCTCGAACCATGTGCTTTTGGGTGGCATAACATTTCCGCTGTCTGCAATCTCAAATAATTGATTAACGCTTACAGGGTAGAGGGTGAATGCAACCGCCACCTCACCACTGCTTACTTTATTTTCCAATTCAGCTACTTCGCGAATGCCGCCAATAAAATCTATTCTCTTATCTGTTCGCTGGTCACCTATGCCAAGTATGGGCTGCAATAAATTATTTTGAAGAATAGTAATGTCAAGCACTCCAATCGGGTCATTACTAAAAGTATTTTCTTTTGCAGTTAGTTTATACCAGTTATGAGCTAAATACATTCCGAATAAATGCGGTTTATCGGGAACAAAAGCTTCACCCATTTTTTCTATCGAAAATTTTTCCCCTATTCTTTGCAAAAAATCCTTTTCTGTTGACCCATTCAGATCTTTAACTACTCGGTTATACTCCATGATCTTCAATTGACTGGATGGAAAAAGCGTGGTCAAAAAATATTTTGCAGAGGAGGAATTCACTCCAAAGAAATCCTTTGATTTAGCTGCTGAAGCTGCTCTGTGATGTCCATCTGCAATATAAGTGCAGGGCACTTTGTCTTTAAATAAAGAAGAAATTTTTGATATGGTTTCTTCATCATTAATTATCCATATTGCATGTTGAATAATATCATCCGAAACAAATATGTAAACAGCGCTACGCTCTTTTTTCCATTTGTCAACTATCTCATCTATTTCCTTTACATTTTTATAAGCCAAAAAAACATTACCAGTTTGGGCTCCTGTTGCTTTTATGTGATCAATGCGATCCTGTTCCTTTTCAGGACGTGTGAATTCATGTTTTTTTATAAGATCCTTTTCATAATCATCAATTGAGCTGCAACATACTATTCCTGTTTGAATATGGTCGTTACCTGTATGTTGCCTGTCTGGCATTACCAACTGGTAAATATAATAACATGGTTTATTTTCTTTAAATAAAACATTCCTGCTGATAAATGCATCAAGGTTTTCCTTTGCCTTATCATATACTTCCTGCGAATATGGATCTGTTTTTTCGGGTAGATCGATCTCACTTTTGGTGATGTGTAAAAAGGAATAAGGATTTCCCTGTGCTTCCACTTTAGCCTCTTTGCTGCTAAGAACATCATAGGGTTTTGATGCAACAAGCTTTGCAAACTGTGCTTCCGGTCTTAATGCTTTAAAGGGAGTGATTGTAACCATGTAATAGAGCTGCAAATATAACCAAGAAAATTCAAAGGGATTGTGGAGTGAGCTCAATTGGATTTACCTGCAAACTCTTTCATTCCATCAACCAAAACCTGTACACTCGTTAATGGTAAGGCATTGTATAAAGATGCCCTGAAACCGCCGGAAGTTCTATGTCCTTTTATTCCAATTATATTATGCTGCTTTACAAATACTAAAAATTCCTCTTCACGCTCTTTATTATTTATTAAAAAGCATACATTCATTTTGCTGCGGTCTTCTATTGCAACAGTTCCTGTAAACAGAGGATTATTATCAATCTCATTATAAAGCAATGCGGCTTTTTCATTATTTATTTTTTCCATTGCAGCAGCACCACCCATATTTTTTAGCCAGCGAAGCGTAAGCATACAAACATATACTGCAAAAACGGGTGGTGTATTAAGCATGCTGCCTTCTTTTATGTGATTGCGGTAATCCATAATAGTTGGGATAGCACGCTTTACTTTTCCTAAAATATTTTTATTTACAACAACCAGGTTCACGCCTGCTGCCCCCAAATTTTTTTGAGCGCCTGCATAAATAAGATCGAATGAATTAAAATTTAACTCCCTGCTTAAAATATCGCTGCTCATGTCTGCAACCAGCGGCGTGCTTACATTGGGTATCTTTTGCCACTGCGTTCCGTATATCGTATTGTTGGTAGTGATGTGGAAATATTTTGAATCATTGGGCACAGCAAAATCTTTAGGAATAAAAGTATAGCCTGCTTCTTTGGAGCTGCAGACAATATCCACATTACCAAAAAGTCTTGCTTCCTTAATAGCCTTTGCACCCCAAATATCTGTATCAGAATATGCTGCTGTTTCTTTTTCGTTAAGCAAATTCATTGGCACCTGCATAAATTGTGTGGTTGCACCGCCATGTAAAAAAAGTACTTCATGATCATCATCCAACTGCATCAACTCTTTTACCAATGCCCTTGCTTCATCCATTATACTTTGGAAGACAGGTGTACGATGACCGATTTCTAAAATGGATAAACCGGTATTATTATAATTTAAAACCGCCTGTGAAGCTTGTTCAAAAACCTGCTTTGGTAATATTGACGGACCTGCATTGAAATTATGAATCATACCCCCGAACCCCCTAAAGGGGGAATTATCATCTTTCAATTTTATAAAATTTGATTGCAAATGTAAGTTAATTAAGTAGGGGTTTGGGGTTTACTATTCATGTTCTCTCCCTTTCACTTTGCCATTCTTCCATGCATCATTCAGTTTTTCATATTCCTTAAGTTCATCTTCTGTAAATTTTTGTTTGACAAGATCTTTTAAATCCGGTTGACCTGCATTAACCCATGCTGTATACCAAAAAGATGAGATGGAAAAAATTGCCAGCCGCATTCTTCGCTCTACCATACCGTCAAGCTTTTCATTGTAAGCAATTGTAAAGGCTGAAGAATATTGCCGTACCAGTATATTATTCCTTTGCTCAAAAGCGTATTTTCTATCAGAGGGAAATTGTTTAGTCAATTCTTTTTCAAATAATAAAACAGAATCTGTCGCCTTAGCGCTTTCTAAAAGTCTTGCCCAGATATATTCACCGGGGTTTTCTATGTACTTCGCCTTTCCAATAAAAAAATCAAATTCCTTATTGGCTAACAATTCAGGTACGCGGCTTTCCCAAAAACCATGGATTCCTTTTTGATTGGTAATCTGCCCATTATAATTGCTGCTTGTATGCAAAGGCACGTGAGCATCTCCAATGTAATGCCCTATGTCAGCGCTATTTTTCATTATTGCAGTAAAATTCTTTTGTTTAAAAGCATCTGTTAATCTGTAAAGCATGGTTTGTACATGCCATGGGTTAATGCCGTTTGCCAGCAAAGTATCTTCACTATATTTTGCAACAGCATCACTCCATTTTCTTGGAAGTTCAGTGAAGGGATACTTTCCATAATAATCTATATCGATATAATGCCGCGGCGCTTCTTCCGCCACAACATTTCTTCTCATGTCGGGATCAACTGCATGCGTTGTTATAAAATCAATATTAGGTTTATATAACATCAGCATTTGAGGTGGTAATAAAAAAACAGCGTAATTATTTATCTTTTTATGAGCAAAAAATCCCCAGCAATAGCTCCTGGAATGTATGGCAAGAAGAGTAAAAACAAATAATATTTTTTTCAAACAAATAAATTATAATGAAATTTTTAATCAGTTGATCGCTGTTCTTCAATCATCTCAGTAACACCACCGCTCATAGCAAATTTCATAGTTTGTGCAGGGCTGATATTGGTGATAGCTCTTACCCTTTCTTTTGGAACTATATATACATTGCCTGACACAGAATAAGCCATAGGAACGTACACGGCAACAAAGTCTATTAACTGGAACCTGCTCATATCCTGCTGAGTGATAAAGCCTACCCGCCAAACATTATTATTTTCTACATTAGCAAGAACACTATTTGTAAATTTCTTTTTACTTCCCGCAAATGCCTCAAAAAAATCTTTTATAAAAGAATAGAAAAGTTTTATACCCGGTGTTTTCTCCAACAGCGTATCTATTAAAGATAATATCCTGCTCATCATAAAAAATGAGCTTAGGTAACCTACCAATAATATAAACCCAATAATAATTATAAACCCTATACCCGGAATATTGATTACGGGGCGGAGAATACTATCAATCTTATCAAAGACCACATAAATGGCATACACAGTAATGGTAGCAGGACCTAAGATGAGTAAACCCTGTAAAAAATACTGTATAAGTTTTTGATATCGAATAGAGGGGGGCATAAAATATTTTGATATAAAGGTAGCCTATACTGCAATTTATAAGGCTTCTATTGCCGCCGGTAAAATCATTTGTCGGAAACTTTGGTAACATAAAAAGTTTCCATAGTTTTGTCCAATATGGAAATGAAAGATCGCATAAAACAAAAAGCTGATGAGCTCTTCAGGAGTTATGGAATAAAATCTGTTACTATGGACGAAATAGCTACACGTCTTGGTGTTTCTAAAAAAACCATTTACCATTCATTTGCTGACAAGGATGAACTGGTTGATGAAGTTGTTGGCGATTTGCTTATATATAATCAAAACTGTTGTAATATAGACAGGGTAAAAGCTACAGATGCTATACATGAAGTATTTCTTGCAATGGAAATGGTTCAGCAAATGTTCCAGAATATGAACCCGGTTATTTTACACGATATGGAACGAAATCATCCTGCAACTTTTCAGAAATTTCTTCAGCACAAATACAAATTTCTTTTCCAGGTATTAAAAGAAAATATTGAAAGGGGAAAAAAAGAAGATCTATACAGGGAGGATATAAACACCGATGTAATTGCTAAAATAAGACTTGAAACAATGTTCCTCCCTTTTAACCAGGATGTGTTTCCAAAAAACAAATTCAACCTTGTTGATCTTGAACAACAGCTAATAGAACATTTCCTGTTTGGGGTTGCCACCATGAAAGGCTACAAATTAATTTTAAAATATCAGCAGCAAAGAAAAAAAGCTTAATATGATGAAGACAAATACTGCAATTAAATTTTCATTAACCCTACTTTTATTTTTTGCATGTTCGCAGAATTTTGCACAAGAGACAAATGCTTTCACGGCAAAGCAGGCAGTTAATTATGCTTTAAAGAATTCTCCCCAGGTAAAAAATGCACTGCTTGATATACAAATTCAAAGGCAGACAAATAAAGAAATTACGGCGTTAGCTTTTCCGCAGTTAAATGGAAATGTAAACCTAAATTTTTTCCCTGATGTAGCAGTTCAAACTTTTCCAAATTTTATTGCAGCAGGTACTTACGGTGTATTAATGAAGGAAGGAATTAAGGATGGTACCGGTAATCCAATTCAAATCCCTGCAAATTTTGGCATTATAGAAGCGCAGTTTGGATCCAAATACACTGCCGGTGCCGGCATTGATTTAAATCAATTACTTTTTGACGGACAGGTATTTATTGGATTGATGGCTAAGAAAACTTCCATTGAGTTTCAAACAAAAACTGCTGAGGTTACGGGGGAGCAGATAAAAGCAAATGTTTACAAAATATATTACCAGCTTGTAGTAGGCAGAAAGCAAATTAAAAGTATTGATGACAACATAGAAAGATTTGAAAAGTTATTAAACGACACACGAGAAATATTTAAAAATGGCTTTGCTGAAAAATTAGATGTAGATAAAGTAGAAGTACAGTTGAATAATTTAAAAACAGAAAAGCTTAAAGCAGAAAATCAAATTGAGGCTGGATATGCAGGCTTAAAGTTTTTATTAAGCATGCCTCAGAAAGACCAGTTAATATTAACCGATACTTTGTCTGAACAGGAATTGAAAGCCGATATACTTGGGGAAAATTATAATTATAATGATAGAAAAGAATACCAGCAACTTGCGCTGTTAACTAAATTAAATGACTTCAATATAAAAAGATATCAGCTCAGCAAACTACCTACCCTAGCGCTTTCCGGAAATTATAATAAAAGTGCACAACGTCAAAAATTTGATTTCCTGCAGGGAACTTATTTTACTTCTTCATTTATAGGATTACGATTAAGTGTTCCCATTTTTGATGGAGGAGCCAAAAATGCAAGAATAGAAAAAGCAAAACTTGATCAGCAAAAAACAAGGAACAACATAGAACAATTGCAACTATCCATTGATATTGATATAGTACAATCAAGAATAAAAATGAATAGTGCATTAGCAACTATGGAAAGTCAGAAAAGAAATATTGAGTTAGCAGAACAGGTATACCGGACTACGAAATTAAAATATGAACAGGGGCTTGGCAGCAACCAGGAAATTTACAATGCACAAACAGAATTAAAAGTTGCACAGAATAATTATTACGGTTCCTTGTACGATGCTATAACTGCAAAAATTGATTACTTAAAGGCCGCCGGTAAATTATAGATCATATTAAAAATTTTAATAAACAGTATATGCAAAAATTAAAACTAATAGCTTGGATAATGGGTTTGATGCTTTTATCAGCCTGCGGAAGCAGCAGCAAAAAAGAACAAGACTCAGTTGTGACAGACAAAAAAGTTGAGCTTGAAAAATTAACGACCGACAAAACGAAAATTGACGAAAAGATAAAAGCCCTTGAAGCAGAAATAGCCAGGCTTGATACAGGTGCTGCTAAAAGCGAAAAAGTAAAACTGGTAAATGTTATACCGGTTGCAGCCCAAAACTTCCAGCACTTTATTGATCTGCAGGGAAGGATAGATGCAGAAAATATTTCTTACATAAGTCCAAGGGGAATGGGTGGACAGGTACGGCAAATTTTTGTAAAGAAAGGCGATAATGTAAGAAAAGGACAATTGCTTTTAAAACTTGATGATGCTATTGCCCGCCAGAATGTAGTGGCAATGCGTCAAAGCATGGGTGCGGTAAGAACCCAGCTCGACCTTGCACGATCAGTTTACCAGCGACAGAAAAATCTTTGGAGCCAAAATATAGGAACTGAGGTCCAGTTACTGCAGGCAGAGTCTAACGTGAAAACCCTGGAGAATCAGCTAAGGACAATGCAGGAAAATGTAAAGATCGCCCAGGAGCAGGCAGGGCAAAGCAATGTATATAGCAATGTTTCAGGTATTGCCGAAGAAGTAAATATTCATGTTGGTGAAACTTTTACAGGCTCACCAATGGCAGGTATTAAAATAGTAAATACAAGCAGTCTTAAAGTGGTTGTGGATATTCCTGAAAACTATTTAAGCAGAGTAAAAAAAGGAACCTCGGTGCAGGTGGTAATTGCTGATATCAACAGGTCATATCCTTCCACTATATCGGTAATAAGCCAGTCAGTAAGTGCTACTTCACGTGGTTTTACTGCTGAAGCAAAAATTCCTTACGATGTTTCTTTAAGACCTGGTCAGTCTGCCGTGGTTAAAATATTGGATTATTCAAATGCAAACGGAATAGTGATCCCCGTAAATCTTGTACAAACTGATGAGACGGGCAAATATGTTTATCTGCTTGAAAAAGTAAGCAATGGAAAAACAGTGGCGAGAAAGAAAAGAGTGGTGATTGGAGAAGTATATGGAGATAAAGTAGAGATAAAAACCGGATTAACTGCAGGCGAGCAGTTGATAAGTGAAGGATATCAAAGTCTTTACGAGGGGCAAACAATAACAACTGATATTAAATGATGTAAAATGATTTTAAGGATAAACTTTTATGATTAAATCAGAATATAAACATTCTGAAATTACTGAAATAGTTATTGGCTGTGCAATGAAAGTACACAATAGCTTAGGTAAAGGGTTTCCTTGAAATAATATATCAAAGAGCATTTTTAATTGAACTAAATAAAAACTTCTTTATCTATAGAAAGAGAAATTGAGCAAGTGGTTTATTACGAAGAACAAATTGTTGGAAAACGAAGAGTTGATTTTTTGATTAATAAAACAATTTTAGTAGAAGTAAAAGCAATAAGTGAATTGGACAATTCATGCATAAACCAAATTTTGAATTATATCGAAGCTTTTAATCTTGAAATTGGATTGCTCATAAATTTTGGAAAAGACAGGCTTGAATTTAAGAGGTACACTAACAATAAATTAAAGTAAACGAATTAGGATATGTCATCATTACCATCATTCAAATCATTATCATCAAGGTTTAAGGAATTTGGTCCCACGTCATGGTCGGTAGATAACCGCACGGCTATTTATATTATTGCGATATTAATAACCTTGTTTGGATTGTATAAATTCAACACTCTGCCCAAGGAACAGTTCCCTGATATTGTGGTGCCAACCATCAGCGTAACCACAGTGTATGTTGGTAATTCCCCGAAAGATATTGAGAATCTTGTTACACGCCCAATTGAAAAACAATTGAAGGGTATCAGCGGTGCGAAGGTTAATAAAATTACCAGTACATCTCAAACAGATTTTAGTTTGATAGTAGTTGAATTTGATACAGATGTAAAAACTGAGCTTGCTAAACTGAAAGTTAAAGATGCAATTGATAAAGCACAGACTGATCTGCCGAATGATCTTACATCTCAACCCAATGCACAGGAATTTGCCTTTAGTGAAATGCCTATCATGTTTGTAAATGTTAGCGGTGATTATGACGGTATTAAGCTTAAACAGCTGGCTGAAAAAATGCAGGATAAGTTTGAAGAGCTGTCGGAGATAACACGTGCAGAAATTGTTGGCGCACCAGAAAGAGAGATACAGGTAAATGTAGATCCATATAAAATGCAAGCGGCAAGAATAAGCTTCATGGATGTAGAAAATGCTATCAGCAGGGAGAATAACGATATAACAGGTGGATTGGTGGAAGTGGGAGATATGAAACGCACCCTGAAAATAAAAGGACAGTTTACCAGTGCATTAAATCTTCAAAATATAATTGTACGCAGCAGTGCACAGGGAGCAACTGTTTATTTAAAAGATATTGCACAGTTAAAGGATACCATTAAAGATAAAGAAAGCTATGCCCGCCTTGATGGTAAGAATGTAGTAACCATAAACATTGTAAAGCGTGCCGGTGAAAACCTGATAAGCGCTGCCGGAAAAGTAAAAGACATTGTTACAAAAATGCAGGCAGATGATGAATTACCTAAAGACCTGAAAGTAGTTATCACCGGGGATCAAAGTAAGGCAACCGCAACATCATTTAATGAGCTGGTAAATACAATTATCATTGGCTTTGTGCTTGTGCTGCTTGTGCTGATGTTTTTTATGGGAGTTACCAATGCATTTTTTGTGGCACTGAGTGTGCCGCTGAGTGTGTTTGTTGCGTTCCTGTTTTTACCAATCGCTGATGGAATTATAGGTACAAGTGTTACACTGAATTTTATTGTTCTGTTTGGTTTACTATTCGGGTTAGGAATAATTGTAGATGATGCAATTGTGGTAATTGAAAATACACATCGTATCTATAACAATGGCAAGGTGCCAATAATTCGAAGCGCTAAAGAAGCTGCCGGAG
>JBPCQG010000350.1:0-3141 GCA_050998315.1 Chitinophagaceae bacterium | reverse complement strand
TGTTATCATAGCCAAAGATGCCAACGGATGTCTTGGTTCAACAGCTTCGCTCGTTGTAACTGCACCAGCGGCGGTAACAATAGCTTCGGCAACAGTGGGTGTGTGTGTGGGTAATGTAGCTACTATTACGGTAGTAGCTTCCGGTGGTACAGGTACACTTCAGTACTCTATCAATGGAACTACCTTTCAGGCAAGCAATGTATTTACTGGAGTTGTGAGCGGAACATATACAGTAACAGTGAAGGATGCCAATGGATGTTCAGCACTCTCTACAGCATTAGTAGTGAACTGTGTGGCTACCTGTCCAACAATAACAGCAACGGCAACGGTGGGTACAGCCATTACGTGTATCAGCGGAACAACTACGTTGACCGCCATTGCAACAGGTGGTGCTGCTCCATATACGTTTAGTATTGATGGTGGTGTGACCTTTCAGACTTCCAATATCTTTACAGTAAGTGCAGGAGCTTTTGTAATCATAGCTAAAGATGCCAACGGATGTCTTGGTTCAACGGCAAGTGTAAATGTAACCGCACCACTTCCGATCACATTAGTGTCTGCAACAGCGGGCGCCTGTATTGGTAATTTGGGGAGCATCACCATAGTAGCGTCTGGTGGTTCTGGTACCCTTCAGTACTCTCTCAATGGTGGTACCTTTCAGACAAGCTCTGTCTTTACGGGCTTAGCTAACGGCAGCTATACAGTAACAATCAAGGATAACAATAATTGTACGTTCACTGCTACTAATACAGTACTGGTGAGTTGTCAGAGTTCAGCCTTAACAGTAACTGCAACAGCGAGTGTAGTTGTAAATGGTGTAGCCACGGTAACAGCAACAGCTACCGGTGGAACAGCTCCTTATCAATACAGCATTAATGGCGGAGTTACTTATCAAAGCACAGGCGTGTTTACAGGTATTGCAGTTGGAGTAACGGTAACAATAACGGTAAAAGATGCTAATGGTATTACAGCAACCAGCGCACCTTTAACAATTAGCGGCGGCAGCACTATTGTAAACCTTACTGTAACAGTAACCTTGAACGGTCAGATTTTAATTAACGGCGGAACGACATCATTAACGGTTACAGCAACCGGAGGTGTAGCGCCTTATACCTACAGCCTTAACGGCGGATCGTATGTAAGCAGCAATGTATTCAGCGGATTAACAGCCGGCACATATGTAGTAACAGTAAAAGATGCGAATGGCACAATAGCCACAGCAACTTCAGTAACTGTAGCAGCAGCCCCTGCAGCCTTAACAGTAACTGCAACAGCGAGTGTAGTTGTAAATGGTGTAGCCACAGTAACAGCAACAGTTAGCGGTGGAACAGCTCCTTACCAGTACAGCATTAATGGCGGAGTTACTTATCAAAGTACAGGCGTGTTTATAGGTATTGCAGTTGGAGTAACCGTAACCATAACGGTAAAAGATGCTAACGGCAGTACTGTAACCAGCGCACCTTTAACAATAAGTGGAGGTAGTACTGTTTCACCCCTTACCGCAACAGCAGCTATAAACGGCCAGATATCTTGTTATGGCGGAACAACATCCTTAACGGTTACAGCAAGTGGAGGAGCAGTGCCTTATACCTACAGCGTCAACGGTGGAGTGTATGTAAGCTGCAATGTATTCAGTGGACTGACAGCAGGAGTGTATGTAGTAGCAGTAAAAGATGCTAATGGACAACTATACTACGGAAGCTGTATTACTGTTAATGCAGCACCTTCAGCTATTACGTTTAGTGGTTTTACGGTGGGTACATGTGCCAATGGTGTTGCAGCAGTAACAGCCACCGCTTCGGGCGGAACCGGCACTCTTCAGTATAGCATTGATGGCGGAGTTACTTATCAAAGTTCAGGTTTGTTTGAAGGCATTGCAAGTGGAACAAGCGTAACCATAACAATGAAAGATGCCAATGGTTGTACCACTGCAAGTCCAACGCTGCTGGTAAACCGTGCTGCAACTTGCCCAAGCATTGTAGTTAACGTTACGTCAGGTGCATGTTTAAACAACAGCACTACGCTTACTGCAACAGCAACAGGCGGTGTTGCTCCCTATACCTATAGCCTTGATGGCAGTGCTTTTGCAAGCAATAGCATATTTAATGGAGTTGTATCTGGAAACCATATTATAATCGTAACGGATGCAATTGGTGGTACAGGTGCATACAACACAACGTTATCCCTTAATTGCGGAGGAGGTGTAACACTTGCAAGTTGTCCAACTATTATGGCAACGGCAACAGTTAGCACTCCATTAACCTGCACTGGAGACAAAGCTTCTATAACCGTTACAGCCGGTGGAGGAGTGGGACCTTATACTTACAGCATCGATGGCGGGACAACTTTCCAAAGCAGCAACGTGTTTACCGGCCTATCTGTTGGTACTTACACTTTAAAAGCAAAGGATGCTAAATTGTGTATAGGCGTATCAGCAGCAGTACCTGTTGCCCTTCCGGCAAATTGCCGTGTTTCGGTTGTAGCAAGCCCTAATCCGTTTGATGAAAATATCAATTTCGCTATTCAATCGGGACTTGCAGGACCAGCCACTCTGGATTTATATACTGTACTCGGACAAAAAATTGCAACTGTTTTCAACGGAAACCTTCGTGTTGGAACAACTGTTGTTAAGTATTTTGTTCCAGGTGGCCAGAAGATCAATCTTGTTTATGTATTAAATTTTTATGGTGATAAACTGAGTGGTAAGTTGATTAATTTAAGATGATAGATTTAAAAGCTACTATTACAAGCCGTCTGAAGTTGATAACTTCAGGCGGTTTTTTTATAGTTGTAATAGTGCTTAAATCAATTTTACTCTACTAAATGATTTAAGCAATATAGCTTTGACTTATAAAAGTTTCAGCCAATCTTGTATTACGAATATTAGCTATTAAGAGGTCAGTAAGGGTAAAATACCATTGCTAAAAAGCCAGATAACAGTAATAGTAAAGTGCAATATCAAGGTTGCTAAGCTAATTAGCGTGGAAATGTCCCGAATTTTTTTGCCCCTGTTCGTTTTCTCCTGTTTGAATAGCTATATTTTTAAAGTATTAGAGACATTTGAAATACGTTTCTTTCGTTTCTTCTTTCCTGTTCTCGCCATTTGATTTGGGATATAACCAGAAGTATTTTCGTGCTGTA
>JBPCQG010000291.1:0-12926 GCA_050998315.1 Chitinophagaceae bacterium | reverse complement strand
GAGCTTACAGGGATAGCCGCATTAACCGTATCTACGAAGGAACGAATGAGATAAATCGCTTGCTTACTGTTGATATGATATTGAAGAGAGCAATGAAAGGGAAGCTTGACCTGATGGGACCTGCAATGAATGTACAAAAAGAATTAATGAGCGTTCCTGAATTTGAAAATGACGATGATTCTGCTTTTGCAAATGAAAGAAAAGCAATAGTGCAAATGAAGAAAGCTATCCTGATGACTGCAGGCGCTGCAGTACAAAAACTGATGCAAAATTTACAAAACGAGCAGGAAGTTTTAATGAACATTGCTGACATGATGATAGAAACTTTTGTTGCTGAAAGTATTTTATTGCGGGTTATAAAGATGACAGATAAAAATGGCGAAGCAGCATCACAAAATCAAATTGATATGATGCGCTGTTATTTAAATGATGCAATTGATAAAGTGAATAAATTCGGCAAAGAAGCCATCAATGCTTTTGCTGTCGGTGATGAACAAAGAATGATGTTACTGGGATTAAAACGGTTTACAAAATCAGAGCCGTTCAATAGTAAAGATGCAAGAAGAAGAATTGCTGATAAGCTTATAACTGAAGGAAAATATTATTGGTAAATTTTTATTAAATTTCCTGAATTATAAAATCTTTCGCAGAAAGAACAGGAATTGTCGACTTTTTAAAATCGTTAATGTTTCTTGAAATAATAAATTTCATACCTCTTTCTTTTAAGCAGCAGTATATTGATAAGCATCTTCAACATCCGTAAAATTTAATGATAATGCTTTTTTGAAATCCTTATTTTCTAATGGAATAATAGTAATTGTATTTAAAATTCTACCCAGCGTTTCAACATAGCCCGATTTATTAAATCTCTGTAAAAAATAAGTTAAGTTAGTAAAACTTACACATGATGTAAAGGCAATGAAAACTCTTTCGTCACAAAAATTTAGCAGTGTTTCCGCATGTATCTTAGAGGGTTCCCGTTTTAAAAGTGCATCTAAAAAAATATTTGTATCAATAAATATTTTCATGCTTTTCCTAAATGTTTATCTTCTTTTAATTTGCCAAGCATTTCTTTGTCATTATTAAAATTTTCGGGAATTTCTTTCAGGGGTAAATTAGTTAAATATGTACCCAGTCCGGAGTTTGAAATTTTTAGTTTTTCCTTCTTTGCCTCTTCATGGATGAGTTCATTTATTAACCGGGACACGGTTCTTTGTTTTTTTTTAGCCAACAGGTGCAACTTTTTTAACTTCAGTACTTATACTTATTGTTAACCGCGATATCATATTATGCTTAATTTGTATTACAAAGTATGGATTTAATTGGAGAATATAGAAATTTTAATATCATATGAGAGAAGGAGGATTGCCCGATAAATTGAGAGTTGAAGAAAAATATTGTTAGTAAAACTGTCTTTTCTACTAAAAAATAATTTTACTAAATTTTACCATCTTACTAATGTAACTTTAAGGTGAAATTTATACCGCGATGAGTGAAACAATAACACCTGCAAAGCCCACATTAACGGCTAAGGATTTTTCTACTGACCAGGAAGTAAGATGGTGTCCCGGATGTGGCGACTATTCTATTCTTGCCCAGGTACAAAAAATTATGCCTGGTCTTGGTATACCAAGAGAGAACATTGTAATTATATCCGGAATTGGTTGCAGCAGCCGCTTTCCTTATTACATGAACACTTATGGAATGCACAGCATTCATGGCAGGGCAACGGCAATAGCCAGTGGATTAAAAGCAAGCCGTCCTGAATTGAGTGTTTGGATTGTAACAGGGGATGGTGATAGTTTAAGTATCGGTGGTAATCATACCATTCATTTATTAAGAAGAAATTTTGATCTCAATATTCTTCTTTTCAATAATGAAATATATGGCTTAACAAAAGGGCAGTATTCTCCAACATCAAGAGAAAATAAAGTTACAAAGAGCACACCTGCAGGAAGCATTGATCATCCCTTTAATCCCGCAGCACTTGCATTAGGCGCAGATGCAACTTTTGTTGCAAGAAGTATGGACCGGGATGTCAAACATTTACAGGCAATGATATTAAGAGCCCAGGAACATAAAGGCACATCTTTTTTAGAGATATATCAGAACTGTAATATTTTTAATGATGGCGCATTTGAAATATTTACTGAAAAATCATCAAAGCCTGATGAAGCAATTTTTCTCGAGCAAGGGCAACCATTAATTTTTGGCTCTGCAAAAAATAAAGGAATAAAATTAGAGGGACTAAAACCGGTGGTGGTGGAGATCGGAAATGGGATGAGTCCTGATGATTTATGGATTCATGATGAAAAAGATTTTTACAAAGCGCAGATTCTTTCCCGCATGTTTGATGACCCTAGAATAGATGGTCACTTTCCAAGACCATTCGGCGTGTTTTATCAAACAGGCAGAATTTGTTACGAAGATGCTATGACTATGCAGATTGAAGAGATAATTGCCGCTAAAGGCAAAGGCGATCTTGATAAATTACTAAGGGGCAGAGAAACGTGGACGATTAATTAGTGTGATGGTCAATTGTGAACTATCAGTTATTGTTACAGAATAATTTATTATTTTCTCCATATCCTATTAATCCTTTAATCACATTAATCATGGTTCAGACAAGAGTCCACGGTTCAAACAATATTCCGCAATCTGCACAGCATTGGTAGCTGCGCCTTTGCGGAGGTTATCACTAACAATCCAGCAGTTTAAAGTATTTGCCTGTGTTTCATCACGGCGTATCCTTCCCACAAATGTCTCATCTTTTTCATGAGCAGTTAATGGCATAGGATAAATAAAATTATCAAGATCATCCTGTAAAACCAATCCCGGCGCTTTGCTTAGCAGATCTTTTACTTCATTTATATCAAAATCATTTTCAAATTCAATATTTACACTTTCACTATGCCCGCCCATTACAGGAATGCGTACACAAGTTGCAGTAACTTTTATAGAATCATCTCCCATTATCTTTCTGGTTTCATTCACCATTTTCATCTCCTCTTTGGTATACCCGTTGTCTAAAAAGACATCTATATGCGGAATAGCGTTTTTATCAATTTTATATTTATAAGCCATCTCTCCTTCAACATTATTTCTTTCATTTGTTAATTGAGTGACAGCTTTTACTCCTGTTCCGGTAACACTTTGGTAGGTGGATACAATAACTCTTTTTATAATATATTTTTTATGAAGAGGATCTAATACCAATACCATTTGTATGGTTGAACAATTAGGGTTGGCGATTATTTTATCTTCTCTGGTAAGAACATCGGCATTAACTTCGGGAACAATTAATTTTTTTGTTGCATCCATCCGCCATGCTGAGGAATTGTCAATAACGGTTATTCCTGCTTCTGCAAATTTTGGAGCAAGTTCAAGCGAGGTACTCCCTCCTGCTGAGAATAATGCAAGTTGGGGTTTTCCTGCAATAGCATCTTCAGCAGAAATAATCTTTATTTTTTTTCTTTTAAATTCAATTTCTTTCCCTATGGATTTCTCTGAAGCCACTGGCAATAATTCATCTACGGGAAAATTTCTTTCATCCAGTATTTGCAACATTTTACTGCCAACTAACCCCGTTGCACCCACTACAGCTATTCTCATTTTCAAAAAATTAAGTATGCAATTTACAAAAACGAGATCAGCAAAAAATTAATAATACTTATTAGAAATGATTTTTCTAACTTGGAAGATGATTTCCGCAATCAGAAAATTCTCCGCTTTTTTCCTCGCCATATTTTTTTTTGCAAATCATACATATGCGCAAGTTGCGAACCCCTATGATATTGTAATCGATGAAATAATGGCGGACCCCACCCCACAGGTTGGATTGCCAAACAATGAATGGTTAGAATTAAAGAACACATCTGCAATTGCAATTAATCTACAGGGGTTTAGAATTGGTGATCTTACAGGGCAAAGCGGTGCCATGCCTTCTTATCTTTTAAAACCAGATAGCTTCGTAATTATATGCACGGGTTCTGCCGTTGCGGCAATGTCAGTATTTGGTCCGGCTATTTCGGTAACAAATTTTCCTTCACTTGATAATAATGGTGATCAGCTATCTCTAATATCTTTACAGGGAAAAGTTATTTATGCTGTCAATTATACCATCGGCTGGTATCAAAATGAATTAAAGAAAGAGGGTGGATGGACATTGGAAATGATCGATACCAAAAATCCGTGCAGCGGTTTCTCTAACTGGAAAGCAAGTATTGATTTAAAGGGAGGAACTCCGGGTAAAAAAAATTCAGTAGATGCACTTAACGCAGATAAAACTTCACCTAAATTACTTCGGGCATTTGCGGTTGATAATTTAAATATCACATTGGTTTTTGATGAACCGTTGGATAGCCTGAAAGGTGCTGCTATAGCAAGTTATAACATTAGCGATGGTATTGGCGCACCTCAATCTGCAATAACTGCTTCTCCTGTTTTTGACAAAGTGAATCTTAAATTAAATTCACCTTTGGCGGTTAATAAAGTTTATACAATCACATCAAATACTGTAACTGATTGCGCCGGTAATGCTATTGGCTCAAAAAATACAGCACGGGTAGGCTTATCTTCTGTTGCTGATAGTTTTGATGTTGTTATCAATGAAATATTATTTAATCCGAATTCGGGTGGTGTTGATTATGTTGAAATATATAATCGCTCACAAAAAATTATTGATGCCAAACAACTATACATTGCCAACAGGAACAGCACAAATGTTATTAGCAGTATACGACAGTTAACTACAGAGAGTGTATTGTTATTCCCCGGAGATTTTTTAGTAATAACGGAAGACCCGCAAATTGTAAAGCAACATTATATAACCACCAATCCTGATGCCTTTATACAGGTAGGCAGTCTGCCTTCATTTTCTGACGATAAAGGAGATGTGATCATTTTAAATGTACAGGGGAAAATTGTTGATGAAGTTATGTATTCAGATAAATGGCATTTCGCATTAATATCAAATACCGAAGGTGTATCGCTTGAAAGGATAGATTATAATGCCGCTTCTGTCCAAAACAATTTTCATTCGGCTGCAACATCTGTTGGATATGGCACACCGGGATATAAAAATTCACAATTCAGAATTGATCAGCAGGTACAGGGAGAAATAACAGTAACACCGGAAGTTTTTTCTCCTGATAATGACGGCATAGATGACTTTGCAACCATCAATTATAATTTTCCTTCGCCAGGTTATGTGGCCAACATTACAGTTTTAGATGCCTCAGGCAGAACTGTTCGTTACCTGCAGAAAAATGCTTTGAGTGGTACCAAAGGAAGTTATGTTTGGGATGGACTTGGTGAGAAACAACAAAAACTTTCGCAGGGCATTTATATCATCTACACAGAGATATTTAATACTGAGGGCAAAAAAAAACAATTTAAGAATACGATTGTCTTAGCGAGGAGGATGTAAAATCATGACTGCATTAGGAATTGACCTTGGTGGTACTAAATTATCCTTTGCTGTGTTTTCACAACAAGGGGGTATCCTTTATAAACATACAGTTGAGGTTGAAAAACGAAGTGGTAAAGAGGTCGGCGATCTCATTGCAGACGAAACACAAAATTTAATTGTTTCTCATAATATTCAATCGATTGGCATTGCAGTGCCGGGTATCTATCATCAAACAGGCACAGTTTGGGCGCCCAACATTAAAGGCTGGGATGATTATCCATTATTGCAGCACATGCAGGCTGCTACTAATATTCCTGTTACTATTGACAGTGATCGTGCCTGTTATATTTTAGGAGAATCATGGAAAGGGAATGCAAAAGACTGTAATAATGCAATCTATCTTGCTGTGGGCACCGGCATAGGCGCGGGCATTTTGATTGATGGAAAAATTTTGCGTGGTCAACATGATATTGCAGGAGCAATTGGTTGGCTGGCACTTCAGCAACCGTTTGAAGAAAAATATATTTCCTGTGGATGCTTTGAACATCATGCATCAGGAGAAGGGATTGCTAAAGTGGCAAGAGAAATATTGAAGAAAGAAAATTACAATGGAATGCTTAAGCAAAAACCATCTGAAGAATTAACGGCACATGATATATTTGCGGCCTATGAAAAAAATGATAAAGTAGCAAAAGAAGTGTTCAGCATTTGTATTCGCTTTTGGGGAATGGCAGTTGCAAATCTTGTTAGCTTATTTAACCCTGGGAGAATAATTCTGGGGGGCGGTGTTTTTGGACCTGCCATACAATTTATTTCCGCTATAAAAGATGAAGCAACAAAGTGGGCGCAGCCGATAAGTATGAAACAGGTTAGCATTGAAGCCTCTGCATTAGGCAATGATGCAGGATTATATGGGGCAGGGTATTTGGCGTTAAAACGGGTTTCAAAAGTTTAATAGGATTCCCTGCTTGCATGTCGGTTTATGGTTTTCCTTTGTTCGGCATGTTTTCATCCTTGTAGCTTACAGCTTATAACTTGTAGCTCAAACTATATGTACAATAAAAAACTTGTCTTCTTATCTGCCTACATAGGGATGCTTTTGTTTGGTATGGGATTAACAACGTTGGGTGCAGTGGCTCCTGAGTTAAAGGAGAAATTTCATCTTGATGAAATGGAAGCAGGTACATTATTTTCAATTTTACCCTTTGGTATTTTAGCAGGCTCACTTTTATTTGGTCCAATAGCAGACAGGTATGGCTATAAATGGTTAATGATAATTTCGTGTATAGCTTTGTGCCTGGGTTTTGAAGGCATTGCCTATGCTTCATCATTATTTTTATTAAAAGTTGCCGTTTTAATTTTTGGTGTGGGCGGTGGGGTGATCAATGGCGCTACAAATGCAATGGTTGCAGATATTAGCGCAGATGCAAAAGGAGCAAATCTAAGTTTACTGGGTGTATTTTTTGGTATTGGCGCATTAGGTATGCCGTTTATATTAGGATTGTTAAAAGATGTAGTACCGGCGAATCAGGTAGTGGCAATTGTAGGATGGCTCACATTACTTCTGGGTGTCTTCTATATTTTTGTGCAATTTCCTTCTTCAAAAAAAGCGCAGGGTTTTGTACAAACACAAAAAACCAGTCTTTTTAAAGGGGGCCTGCTTCTTTTCATTTCATTCTATCTTTTCTGCCAGAGCAGTTTTGAATCTATTCTTAATAACTGGACTACGACCTACTTTACCAAAAGTCTCAAAATTGCGGAGAACAAAGCTTTGTTTGCACTGTCTTTATATGTGGTTGGGTTAACAGTTATGCGGTTGCTTATGGGTAGTATTTTTAGAAAAGTTTCTGCAGTAAAATTGCAGATAGCATCATGGATATTGATGATTGGGGGAAGTGTCCTCTTACATTTTAGCAGCAATTATACTTTTGCTGTAACAGGATTGATAGTATTAGGCGCAGGCCTGGCAGGTGGTTTCCCAATTATGCTGGGCATTCTCGGGGAGCGGTACGCAGAACGGTCAGGCACTGCATTTAGTGTTGCGCTGGTGATTGGATTGACAGGTAATATGCTGGTAAATTATTTAATGGGTGTTATTGCTAACACGTACGGCATTCATCATGTAACAACTTTTATTTTTATTGAACTGGCAATAATGCTTGTACTTGGTTTTTTCATTTTCAGATCCACAAGGCTACAAACTACAAACCATAAACTATAAACTTATCATATGCTTGCAAAACAGTGGCTCAATAATGTTCGGGGTATAATGGATCAGATAGAGGGAACTCAAATGGAAAGCATCCGAAAAGCAGCGGAAGTAATGGCGAACACAATTGAAGCCGGACGATGGGTGCATACATTTGGTTGCGGACATGCAACATTGCCTGTAGAAGAAATGTATCCACGGATTGGCGGCTTTGTTGGCTTTCATCCAATGATAGAATTGCCACTAAGTTTCTTTACACGTATCACCGGCGAAATGGGAGTGCATCAGTTTGTTTTTTTAGAAAGAGTAGAAGGGTATGGTGTAGAAATAATGAAGGGATACAACTTTGATGACCGTGATACCATGTGGCTGTTTTCACATTCAGGTATCAACAACGTAAATATTGATATTGCTATTGAGGCAAAGAAAAGAAACATGACTGTAATTGCATATGGCTCTGCTGAAGCGGCTAAAGGAAAACAAACACGGCATTCATCGGGCAAAACTATTTTTGATGTAGCCGATATAGTTGTAGATACCTGTGCACCTGTAGAAGATGCCTCTGTTAATTTAAAGGATCACGAAGATAAAGTAGGTCCTGTTTCTACGATGGCATTTGTTACTACGGTATGGATGACGGTTACAACTGTTGCAGAAATTTTAGCAGATCGTGGTGTAAAACTATTTATACATCCTTCGCATAATGTACCCGGTGATTCAAGCGCAAAGGAGCGACTGGAAAAAGCATTGGCAGAATATAAAAAAAGAATTGCCGGCGTATGAGGAAGGGCACAAAACTTGCACAAAAAAAGATCATCTTTATAAAATGAAAACGAAATATATTCTTCAACATGCCATTATACTTATAATTGCAATAAACATTTTAGGATGTGCAAATACCAGGCGTTTAAAAAACTTTCCGCCTTTGGATATTGCTACTGTAAAAAATATGATGGATTCACAAAACTTTATTTTTATTCCGCTTAGTGTAAACCCAACCGGCGCAGGAAAAATGGAAGTAGGTCCTCCTTCAAACATTTCAATTTCCAAAGACACTATTGTTAGTTCTCTTCCCTATTTCGGCCGCGGATACGCATCATCTTTAAGCCCAAAAGATGTTGACTTTGATTTCACTTCAACAAAATTCAGCTCTACAAGTAATACCGCTAATAATGGATGGGTAATTTCTATTAAACCAAAAGATCAACGATATCTTCAGGAATTGTACTTTAGAATTCATAATAATGCTTCTGCCTCTCTTACTATTACCAGTCTCGACCGCAGTTCTGTTTCCTTTGATGGTTATATAAAAGAAAAGAAATAAATAAAAAATATCGGTTAGCAGCTTGCTTATATTTCTAAAGCCATTTTTTTCTTTTAAACCATTGATAAATAATTACTGTAATAATCACCATCAGTAGCATTACTGCAGGATAACCCCATTTCTGTTTAAGTTCTTTGTGCGCCTAATTGTATTTGATTTTGGTGCAATACCTTTACCTAACTACAAGCAGATCTAAAATGAAACCATACCTTTTAGTATTTATAAGTTCAGTCATAATATCACTTACTTTCTTCAACTGTTCATCATCAGGAATTATCAACAAAACAAGCAACTACAATGAACGCCGCCTCCTGTTACGAGATGAAGGATTATCCCAGCTTAGTTATATAGATATTTCCAACCCTAAAGCCAATTGGTTTGTGCCGGTACCTATTGGAAGGGATATGCAATTGGTGGGAAGTGGTCGTGTTCTTATAGGCACGGCAAACGGTTACGAAGAGCGTGAAATTGCCACCGGTAATAAAGTAAGTGAACTTACTTCATTCCCCGGCACCGTTGCTGCCCGCAGACTAAAGAATGGTAACATACTTTTAACCGGGGTAAACTGGCAGGGCAAACAGGGTATTGTTTTGGTTGAATTAAATAAGAGCAACACTATCCGGGGAATGATTGTTTACCCCGGGTTTAATTATGTACGCCTTGTTCGTGAAACCATTTTGGGTAATTTTTTAATTACAGCGGATGATACAGTATTTGAGGGAACCGCTGACGGAAGAATTATATGGCAGGCAAGAGTAACAGGATTGCCAAAGCCACATGCATGGCAGGCTTTGCGCCTGGCTAATGGACAAACAATTGTAAGCGGCGGCTACGCAAAAAATTTCCAAATTTTTTCAGCAGAAGGAAAACTATTAGATACCATTACTGGACCTAAAGAAGTTAACCCGGGTTTTTATGCAGGCTTTCAAATTGTTGCTAATGGAAATTATGTAGTTACTAACTGGCAGGGTCATGGTCCTTCATTTGGCGCAAGTGGTATTCAGCTGCTGGAGTACACACCAAAAGGAAAACTGGTATGGCAGTGGAAGCAGGATGCCACAAAATTTTCTTCACTCCAGGGTGTTATAGTACTTGATGGTTTGGATTTAAACCGGCTTCATGTAGAAGATAAAAATGGAATTCTTACCCCGGTTAAATAAACCACGAAAAAAAAATTCCGGCATTAAGCCGGTATCGCTTTTAAAATGCAGGTGAAATAAATATTTATACGTACTAAATTTATTCTGCAATTTAAATTGCACTTAATATTTTGCGATACTTATCAAAAAATAATCGAAGAACTTTACTACAATTATGCAAATGGATAATTTAAAAGACTGGTACCACACCACCAACATCTCCGAAATAGATTCCCCCGCATTAGTTATCTATAAAGACAGGGTGATCCAAAACATCAATACGGCCATCTCAATGGTTGATGATGTTAGCAAACTCCGCCCCCATGTAAAAACACACAAGACAAAAGAAGCGGCGCAGCTGATGATAGATGCAGGAATAAATAAATTTAAATGTGCAACCATAGCCGAAGCAGAAATGCTTGCCATGATAAATACACCCGATGTTCTGTTAGCATACCAGCCCATTGGTCCAAAGCTCAACCGATTTATAGCACTCATAAAAAAATATCCTGCAACAAAATTTTCCTGCCTCGTTGATAACATTGACTCAGCAAAAAACATTGCAGAAGCCGCCGCAGAAAACGATATAGAAATTAATGTGTACATAGACCTGAATATTGGTATGAACCGCACGGGCATAGCACCCGGCAGCCAAGCCATGCAACTCTACACAACATGTGCAAACACAAAAGGCATACAACCCACAGGCTTGCATGCCTACGACGGACACATCCGCACAACAGACCTTGAGCAGCGAACCATAGAATGCAACCAGGCATTTGAAACCGTTACACAAATGCAGCAGCAACTGCAGCAACAGGGTTTCAGCAAGCCCGTAATAATTGCCGGCGGCTCACCCACCTTTCCCATACATGCAAAAAGAAAAGAAGTGGAGTGCAGCCCCGGCACATTTGTTTACTGGGACAAAACTTACCTGCGCTATACCGAGCAGCATTTTGTTCCCGCCGCTTTGGTTATCACACGTATCATCTCGCTGCCCGGTAGTACAAAGTTGTGTCTCGATATTGGGCATAAATCCATATCGGCAGAAAATGAATTAAGCAACCGTGTTTATTTTTTAAACGCACCCCCGCTGCAGTTTGTGAGCCACAGTGAAGAGCATTTGGTGGCAGAGGCGCCGGCAAACCACACCCACAAGCCCGGCGACATTTTGTATGGATTACCCGTGCACATTTGCCCTACCTGTGCATTGTATGAACGAGCCTTTGTTGTACAAAATAATAGGGTAACCACAGAGTGGAAGATGATAGCAAGAGACAGAAAGATTGAGGTGTAGAAAAACAAAAAACGTCATTGCGGGGAGGAGGAACGACAACGAAGCAATCCCCTGAGTAAAGTAATACAGAAGATTTTGTAGCCAGCAGTTGAATCTTAATCAACATCGTTGTGTCACTCACTTATACATTTGTAGCAATGAGCAGCTTGCTTATTTTGTGTTGCTTTTGTTTTGGTAGAATCGATTGTCCTAAAACAATACAAAATGTATAACACTAAATAAATGATTTTTCAATAACGAAATTTTTTTAACTACTACAGATTATAACATAAATTAGCGTGTGGGCGGTAACCCTATTTGACACATCCTGCTATCTCAAGGTGACATTATTCAAAGCCTCTAATGGGCGACCGCACATTGCAGCACATTGCAGGCACACAGACCCACCACACAAAGCCAACCTGCAAAAGAGCTGCAATTTTGCCTACCCACGGGACGTAACTTAACGTTCGACAAGACCTAATGAAACTCGCCACTATCAGCAAGTATTCACTATTTACGACAATCCCTGTTATCTTTAAGACCAAGATGAAATATTTTTACGAACACATTTTATGCAAAGCACAAAAACCTTCAATAAAAAGTACTTTAAAAAATTACCCTTACGGTTAATAGTGCTGTTAGCCCTTTTTGCAGGTACACTTTTTTTATTTGTTTTCATTATACATGAAGTGCTTTGGGAAAAAGAAGAAGCAGTTGATAATTCCATATTCAGTTTTCTTTCAGCGAATGTTATCAGTAACCGGCTTACAGGCTTTATGAAGGGAGTAACCTACTTTGCTTCAGCTACATTTTTGCAAATAGCCTATGGCGTATTAGTTATTTTATACCTGGTTCTAAAAAACTGGAAGAGAGCAGTTGAAATCGCCGTTATTGGCATTGGAGGCTTTGCAGTCAATTACTTTATAAAATTATCTTTCCATCGTGTGAGACCACCGCATCCATTAATTGAACGCTTACAAAACTTTAGCTTCCCCAGCGGTCATGCAACATCAGCTTTTATTTTTTATGGCTTGCTCACTTATCTCGTATGGAAAACGAATATTCCAAAGTTGTATAAATACATAGTCGGTTCAATACTTATTTTATTCTCCTTATTAATAGGGTTTAGCCGGGTATATTTAAGAGTGCATTACCCAAGCGATGTATTGGCAGGGTTTTGTATTGGCTTTGCATGGTTAATATTAAGTGTTTGGTTGTTTGAAGGGTTGAAGAAAAAAACAGATAAGGAGCTTAATCAATCAAAAACATGAAAACATCTTTGAAGTGGGCTTTTGTACTTGGCTTTCTTGGCTTTGCTACCTCGTTCGGTGCTCATATAGTGGCAGTAAATCTTAAGCATTGGCTTAACCATGATTGGTTTGCTAATAGCAATTTATGATTTTGCTGAAATAGTTGCCAAACCTGTATTTGGAGGCTTGGCAGATAAGAAGGGAATGAAGAAGGCACTTTACCTCGGCATCATTATTTTTATTCTTGCATCGTTGTTATATTCTTTCGTTCCGCCAAAATTTTTAATAGTTGTTCGTTTTTTACAAGGCTTAGGG
>JBPCQG010000286.1:0-25887 GCA_050998315.1 Chitinophagaceae bacterium | reverse complement strand
CCAAAACCGTAATGTATTGGCTTTTTATAATTTCATTAAAACCACTGGCATTTGTAACGATTAATTTTACCATGTATTTCCCCGGGACAAAATAAGTTACTGCAGGATTTTTTAAGAAAGAAATAGTGCCATTTCCAAGATCCCATTTCCAACTTGTTGGATTCCCCGTTGATAAATCGGTGAAATTAACAAGAAGAGGTGCGCAACCTAATAATGGCGTTGCAGAAAAATTTGCAGTAAGCTGAGCCCTGGAAATAAATGCCTGGGAAAGTAAAATAAAAAACAGAAGCCATTTGCAGATTGCTGCATTACGGACTGTCATTGGATTGCTTGGTTTTTATAATGATGCTTGGATTGCAACAGGTTTACCCCATCACTTATTGATAACTATTAATTTTGAAAAAAATTGTGCGGAACCGATTGTTTTAACCTCATTAATTACCTGGTAAGCGCATTCTATAAGCATTCATTGCAGTAATGCCCAATTTTTTAATTAACCTGTAATTTACTACCACACCCACAGGAGCGCCTATTACAGGAATTAGCTGAGCCATCTTTGCAAGGTCAATATAGTCCCGATATTCCTGCTGAAATGTGCGCCAGTCAAACTGATGAATATCGTCCGGCAAGTGTTTGCTTTTTTCATTCCAATCTGTCATCTTCAGGTATACATTTTTTCTTTCCTCATGGCTGCAAAATGCAAGCTGAAATATATGAAGTATATAAAGTCTTTCCTTGTAATCATCAGTATTATACCCATACAATACGGCAATTTCAAAAAGCAGTTTTATTTTTATTGAAAGTAACAATGGGAAATCTGCCAGCCCCAGTAAAATGCCACCGGCACCTGTTATACCGCCTTCCACTGCAGCTGTAGTTCTGTAAAATTTTATTCTTTCAGACACCCTTACTTCTTTTAATTCGATATCATCTTCCTTTATGGGATCCCGTGTTGTATATTTTGCGCCAAATAAAACAGCTCTTACCATTTGCTTAATGGTTGCAGTAATTGCTTTATGAACTTTTTCAGGTATCCATTTATTGATCTTAGCCTGCATTTTTTTTGCTAGGTTATTCAATAATGAAGGCTTAGAAAGCATTTGCTTCTGCCATATATTAAGTTCATTAAGAATAATTGCTTTATATACCTGCATTACACACCTGAATTAATAATGAAGATAGAACTACAATAGTAAATATTCCGTTTATGATACGGAGAATTTAAGAGGGAGAATTACTAACTTGTCACAAAAAGCGGGTATGATATATAATTACAGGAAAGTATTTTTATTATTTCAAATATTCTTTATTTCAAAGGCAGTTTATGCGCAACAATTTGGAGGCAACCCGCCATCACTAAAATGGAAACAGGTAAATACTCCTTCAGCAAGAATTATTTTTCCCCAACAACTGGACTCTGCGGCAGCGAGAATTTCAAATATTATTTCCTATCTAAACACATCAACACAAAACACAATTGGCATAAAGCAAAAAAAGATAAACATAGTGCTGCAAAACCAAACTACTATATCAAATGCTTATGTAGGATTGGGACCCTTCCGCAGTGAATTTTTTTTAACTCCATTACAAAATAGTTTTGAACTTGGAAGCTTGCCATGGGGAGATCAACTTGCAATTCATGAGTTCAGGCATGTACAGCAGTACAATAATTTTAATGTTGGATTATCCAAAGTTCTTAAAATACTATTTGGGGATGAAGGTCAGGCTCTTGCAAATAATGCTGCCATACCAAATTGGTTTTTTGAAGGAGATGCTGTGTTTAATGAAACAAATGTAAGTATGCAGGGGCGTGGTAGATTACCTTTTTTTTATAAGGATTACCGCTCACTATGGCAGGTAAATAAAAGATATAGCTGGATGAAATTGAGAAATGGATCCTACAAAGATTTTGTTCCTGATCATTATGCTTTGGGATATTTACTGGTGGCTTATGGAAGAGAAAAATATGGTAATGATTTCTGGAAAAATGTTACCCATGATGCAGCGGCATACAAAGGATTGTTCTATCCGTTTCAAAAAGCAATAAAAAAATATTCAGGCATAAGATATATAGAATTTAGAAATGACGGTCTGAACTATTTTAAAAATAAGTTAGATCTGAAAAATGAAAAACAAATCTCTGTTTCTGATAAAAAATTTATAAATGAAGAGTACCCGGCACTCGCAGAAGATAATTCGATTATATATGTAAAAACCAGCTTTAAAAAAATTCATTCATTTACTATCAGTAATGGAACAACTGAAAAGAAAATAAGGATTAAAGATGTATCACTTGATAATCATTTCTCTTACCGCAAAGGAAAGATCGTATATGCATCGTACCAGCCTGACAAGCGATGGGGCTATAGAGATTTTAGTGACCTGCAGATTCTGGATCTAAAAACAGGCACGCAAAAATCACTCACTCATCACACAAAATATTTTGCACCGGACATTAATGATCATGGTACAAAAGTAGTTGCTGTAGAGGTTATTGCCGGTGGCGGCTCTTCACTACATTTAATTGATGCCAGGAGCGGAGATGTTTTAAATTCGATTCCAAATTCTGAAAATTTATTTTACACCTACCCCAAATTTTATGGTGATAAAATAATTTCTGCAGTAAGAAACATCTCAGGGCAAATGTCTTTAGCATCTATTAATTCAATTGATGGGAAAACAGAATTTTTAACTCCTTTTTCCTACAATGTAATCGGTTTTCCATCAGTATTTAATGATACCGTTTATTTTTCTGCTGCGCATGGAGAAGAAGATAGATTGTTTGCATTTTCATTGAAGGATAAAAAAATATTTTTATGGGCATCCCCTCCTACAAAAAACGGGTTGGGCAATTATCAGCCATCAGTAAATATTAATAAAATGGTGTGGACAACCTTTACAGCTAATGGTTATCGTTTGCAGCAGGCTGAAAAAAGTTCAATAAATTGGCAGGAAATATCTGCTGATCAATTCGCAGGTAAGCCATCTGACTTTGGAATAAGTGCTCTTGATAAAACCAATGCCGATCTGCTGGCTTCTGTACCGCATCAAAATTTACCGGTATTAAAATATCATAAATCACTTGGCTTATTAAACTTTCACAGCATTGAGCCTTTGGTTGATGATCCTGAGTATACCTTAACACTTGTTGGTGAGAATATTTTAAACACACTTCAATCGCAATTATCATTTACATACAATCGTGCAGAACAATGGAAAAAAATTGGGTTTAGTGCTATGTATGCGGCTCTGTTTCCTTACCTCTCCGCAGGTGTTGATTATACCATCGACAGGAGAGGAAGATATCGCGGCAAAAGAATTTACTGGAATGAACTTGAACCCTACGCAGGTTTTAATGTTCCTTTGAATTTGAGTAAAGGAAGATCTCTTACATTTCTAAATATCGGAAGCAACTATTTGTATAATCAATCGAATTTCAAGGGAGAATATAAAGACACTCTTGGGAAGCTATCTTACACATACATAAATAACTTTTTTACTGTAAGTAATCAAATTCAGAAAGCAAAACAAAATATATTTCCACGCTTTGCTCAAAGTGTATCACTTGGATATAAAAGAGCACTAACAACTTATGAAGGTTCACAATTTATTATTAACGGGAGCTTATACTTACCCGGGGTCTTAACTAATCATAATATAGTGTTTAATGGTGCTTATTTAAAAAAAGATACTATTGGTCAGCTTAATTTTTCCAGTGGGTTTCCTTTTTCAAGAGGATACCAGGCTGAGAATTTACATGAAATGATCAAATGGGGAGCAAACTATCATTTGCCATTGCTATATCCGGATGCAGGCTTTGCAAACATTGCTTACCTGCTAAGATTAAGAGCAAATTTATTTTATGATCATACAATGGTAAATGATTTTTTTAATAACGGAAGAACCTTCACTGCAAATTTCAGGTCAACAGGTGCAGAAATATATTTTGACACAAAATGGTGGAACGAAGCTTCTGTAACTTTTGGAGTACGCTATAGTTATTTGTTAGACAAAGATGTTTTCGGCGGTACGGGAAAAAACAGGTGGGAGTTAATTTTACCGGTTAATATTTTTAACCAGTAACAAAATTTAAATAAAAGAATACGACTTTGCGAGGAGCAAAGCGACGAAGCAATCTCATCATAAATCAGAACTAAATATGGAGGTTGTGAATACGTCAGGACTTGTAGAATACTATGAGATTGCTTCGTCGGACAAGCCCTCCTCGCAAAGACATATGAGTCTTCTGTTGTGGCATGATTTTATATTGCTTATTTATTTATTCTTGAATAATCCTGATTTACACTTCAACCATTTATTATGAGTACCGATATAAAATATCAAAGGAAAACTATAACAGGTTTTTTTTCAGTGGCACCCGGCGTTTGGGGAATGAAAGATGTTTTTGTAAATATGTATACAATTTTAAATCCTTTTGATGGCAATTGGGTTTTAGTGGATGCCGGACTAAAATGGTCAGCGTCAAAAATTAAAAAAATGGCACACCAGCTTTTTGGCGAGTCAAAACCTTCGGCTATTATTCTTACTCACGGACATTTTGATCATGTAGGGTCTTTAGAAAAGCTTATCGAAGAATGGAATGTGCCGGTATATGCTCATTATCTTGAAATACCTTATCTCACCGGTAAATCTTCTTATCCCCCTCCTGATCCTTCTGTAGGCGGAGGTTTAATGTCACTTATGTCATGGTCATATCCCACCAGCCCTATCAATGTATGGACTCATCTAAATGTTTTGCCGGAAAATGGGAGTGTTCCTGGTTTACCTGAATGGCGTTTTTTACATACTCCAGGTCATGCTCCGGGGCATATAAGTTTGTTCAGAGAAAGTGATGCTGTATTAATAGCCGGTGATGCCTTTGTTACAACTAAGGCTGAATCAGCTTTTTCAGTAATGCTTCAATTAAAGACTGTGAGCGGGCCTCCTAAATATTTAACCTATGATTGGGCACTTGCACGACAATCTGTGAAAGACTTAATGGAACTAGAACCTGAGATAATTGCAACCGGACATGGAAAAACAATGCGGGGAAGCGAAGTGCGGGAATCATTGCATAAATTATCTGAAAATTTTTATGAAATTGCAGTTCCTTCTAAAGGAAGATATGTGGATGAACCGGCAGTTGCTGATGCAACAGGTGTTGTTTATGTTCCCGAAAATAATATTAATAAAAGATCCCTGGTAATAAAAGTTTTGGCTGCGACAGCAGTGTTAGCTACAGCTTTTGTATTGCTGAGTAATAAACAAAAGCGAACTAAGAAAACCAAAGATGCATTGGCTTATGAAGTTTGGTAATTATTCTGCTAATGTTCCATCTGCAAAAATAATTTTTACAGGATTCCATATAACCCGTAAGTCCATTAACTCTTTCACTCTAATTCGTTTATCATTCTCATTACTACGATCGTACTCTACCGTAAATTCTTTTTTGAAAAAGGAGTTTCCTCTAAGTTCTTCGTCTAATACAATTTGTATGTTTTTTATTTCCCTGTCTAAAAGATCATTCAGGCTTATACTTCCTATCACCATCTTAATATTTTTAGCTGAGGTATTTTGGAATATGACCGAATAGGTAAAACAATCTTTGTTGTTGACCTTTGAAAAAATTTTCTTAGATAAATTAACTGTTAACAAAGCGCTCATTTGTTCTCGCATTCCCTCTTTTTCAATTTTAATTTGGTCGCTTTGGTCAGCGTTAGCTTTTCGTATAGCTTTTATTTTCTCAAGTATTTCCCCGTATGTTTTTCCATTCTGATTATTTCCCCCAATGTTAGAGATAGCAATATATTTTGTCAACAATTCAATATCTCCATAGTTTAATTTATTGCTTTCTCTTATAGCCCTGATGTCATTTAAATAAGTTGCAGCACTGTAAGTTTTATCCATGGGATTATAACAGGATGAAAAAATTACCGGCAGAAAAAAAGTAAATATTATGAATAAATAACTTCGCATACATATCAAAAATAAACGGCTAAAAATAAATTAAAGTATGCATATATTTAAGACTAAGAGTAACCATATCTTTATTAAAATATATAATGAAAATTGAAACAGGATCAAAAGCCCCGGAGTTTAGTTTATATGACTCAGAAAAAAATAAAGTTTCACTAAGCGATTATCAAGGCAAAAACGTTCTGCTACTATTTTTCCCGCTTGCATTTACAGGAACCTGCACAAAAGAATTGTGCGGAGTAAGAGATAATATAAGCCAGTACAACAGAAGCAATGCACAGGTCCTTGGCATTTCAGTTGATTCACTTTATACATTAGCTAAATACAAAGAAGAGCAGCATTTAAATTTTCCATTATTAAGTGATTTTAATAAAGAGGTTTCAACTGCCTATGGGTCTTTATATCAAACGTTTGGCTTCAACATGCAGGGAGTGAGTAAACGAAGTGCTTTCCTTATTGATAAAGAAAGCGTAGTACGCTATGTTGAAATACTTGAAAATGCAACTGAAATACCTGATTTTGAGGCGATACAAAAAATATTATCGCAATACAATTAATCGCTTTCCCCAAACGTTCTTTATACAGTTTATAGCATTTAACACAAGCAGTGATCTATTCAAGTTTAAAGTTTGCTATTTTTAAATAAAATAAGTAATTTTACGGTATTGAAGAAAATTTTTTACATACTTATTTTTACTGTTTTACTTTTTTCAGGCAGCTTCGGTCAGAGTAAAATGGTAGCAGGATCAGCTGAGCCTGCCGTAAAATTTATGCGGCTTTATCCTAATCCTGCAGTTACTATAATTAACTTCGAATTCCAAAAAGCATACGATAAACTCTTCTCTTTCCAGGTTTTTAATTTTATTGGTAAAAAGGTTTTTGATCTCAAACCAGTTACTCCAAAAATAAATATTCCTCTTAATGATTTTTACAGGGGTGTTTATATTTACCAGCTTCGCGACAGAAGCGGAAAGATCATCGATTCGGGTAAATTCCAGGTGGTTAAATAACCACATTATTTCTCCTTTCTTATCGGTGTCAATTTGTCTAATATTTCTTATTGGCAAAATGTTTGACTAACCTACCTTTGCAGCCAATTTTTAGAATTATGGAAAATAAAAATACCGATAGCTTTCAGCATGATAATACTTCAGATCAGATCCATATTCAGGATGAAACCTCAATAAATGAAATTGAGGATTCCAAAGCTGAAACTTCTGTATCTGAAGAGGATGAAACAACAAAGCTTAAAAGTGAGCTTGAAATACAAAAAGATAAATATGTAAGATTATTTGCAGAGTTTGACAATTTTAAAAGACGAAATGCAAAGGAAAGGATGGAATTAATACAAACTGCAGGAAAGGATGTGATCACTTCCATGCTTGATGTATTGGATGATTGTGACAGAGCAGAAAAACAAATGAATAGTGCCAATCCGGAACAAATAAATGAAGGCGTACAGCTTGTTTTTAATAAGCTAAGAACATCTTTGCTATCAAAGGGATTAAAAGCAATGGATAGTATTGATACAGATTTCGATGTTCATAAACACGAAGCAATAGCAGAGCTTCCTGTTGAAGATGAAAATAAAAAAGGTAAAGTAATAGATGAGATTGTTAAAGGCTATTATTTAAATAATAAGCTTATCAGGTTTGCAAAAGTAATTGTAGGAAAATAATGCTTTGAGCCATTAGCCGATAGCTGCGAGCCGGTATATGGATTAATTTTTTTTGCTCGTAGCTCATAGCTAAAAACTCACAGCTAAAAATGGCTTCAAAAAGAGACTTTTACGAAATATTAGGAATAAGCAAAAACGCATCTCCGGATGAGATAAAGAAAGCTTACAGAAAAGTTGCAATGCAATTTCATCCTGACAGAAATCCGGGCGATAAACCTGCGGAAGAAAAATTTAAGGAAGCCGCAGAAGCTTATGAAATATTAAGCGACCAGGATAAAAGATCTCAATACGACAGGTTTGGACATAGTGCATTTGGGGCAGGGCGTGGAGGCGGTGGTTTTAGCGGTATGAATACCGAAGATATATTCAGCCAATTTGGAGATATTTTCGGTGATGATGTCTTTGGAAATTTTTTTGGTGGTGGAAGAGGAAACCGCGGCGGCAGAAGCAAAGGTGTAAGAGGTAATAATCTTAGAATAAAAATAAAAGTAAACTTTGAAGAAATTGCAAAGGGAACTACCAAAACTATTAAAGTAAAAAAATATGTGTCGTGTAGCACCTGTAACGGGTCCGGCGCAAAGGATAAGAACAGTGTACAAACATGCGGAACTTGTGGCGGCAATGGGCAGGTAAAAAGAGTGCAAAACACTTTTTTAGGGCAAATGCAAACCGTTACTACATGCCCGGCATGCAATGGCGAAGGTAATACCATAACCAATAAATGCACTTCGTGCAAAGGTGAGGGAAGAGTGTACGGTGAAGAAACTGTTACGTTGGACATACCTGCGGGTGTTCAGGATGGTATGCAGCTAAGCATGAGTGGTAAAGGAAATATTGGTGAACGTGGCGGTTCTTCAGGAGACCTGATAATATTAATTGAAGAGGAAGAACATGAGCAATTGCAGAGAGATGGATTAAATGTAGCCTTCGATCTCTTTGTATCATTTCCTGATGCGGTATTTGGCACCCAGATTGAAGTGCCCACAATTGATGGAAGAGCAAAAATAAAAATTCCTCCGGGCACACAAAGTGGTAAAATATTCAGGTTGAAAGGAAAAGGATTTCCAGGAATAAATAGTTATGAAAAAGGAGATCAGCTAATACATGTGAATGTATGGACTCCACAGCATGTATCATCGGAGGAAAAAGATATTTTGGAGAAGATGCAGAGCAGTCAAAACTTTCAACCCCATCCTGATAAAAATGACAAATCTTTCTGGGAAAAAATAAGAGAGACCTTTAATTAATATTCCTGTTATTTTCTTTTACTTTTTTTTGAATATATTTTTTTCGCACCCTCCACAATCGATAAAAATTCATTTTGAAGATAATCATCTGCATTTTTAGATTCTTTTGAAATTTTTTCTATATTACTCCAGGAGGCAAACGAAGCATATTTTGATCCCTTCAGTAGTAAGCCAAACATTGCAAGCGATGCTGCAAATTTTAGATCATTGCATATGCTTTTAAAATCTTTGAAATTATCCGCACAGATATATTCGTATATTTTTTGAGTGCTGTCATCCGGCACACGATAATTAAGTTTTATTGTTGCAATATTTTCATCTAATAAATAATCATCCTCAAAAACATCCCTGTCTGTTGAAACTATTTCAAATACCGCTGTAATTCCATTGGCTGAACCAATCTCGCCACCTTCCAGGATGCTTAAAGAATCTGTTATCACATTTTTTTTATTATCATACCCGATCAGCCTGTATTCTTTTACCAACTCAGGATTAAAGTGCACATTCATGGTTACATCGTTTGCAACAGTGTATAATGTTTGTGTAAGCTCCTGAACCAAAATTTTTTCTCCTTCTTTAATATCATCCAGGTAGGCAAAATTTCCATTTCCCCTTTTAGCCAGCGCCTCAATTTTTGAATCTTTGTAATTGCCCATACCTACACCGAGGCAGGTAAGATAAATTCCTGATTGCCTCTCTTTGGTAATCAATTCTTCCAACTCTTTTTCAGTTGTCTGCCCAACATTAAAATCACCATCTGTAGCCATAATGATCCTGTTATTTCCCCCTATTATAAAACTGCCTTTCGCAAGCTTGTAAGCAGCCCGCAGTGCAGCTTCACCGGGAGTGTCTCCTGCTGCCTTCAGTTGTTCAATGGCCGTAATAATTTTTTGTTTTTCTGCACCACTGGTGGGTGGCAACCAAATCCCCACTGATCCGCCGTAGGTTACAATTGATATAGTATCCTTATCCCGCAAATTTTTTACCAGTGATTGAAAAGATGTTTTTAAAAGTGGCAAACGGTTAGGCAGATCCATACTACCTGATACATCTATAAGAAAAACAAAATTGCCCGGAGGTACATTTTCAAAATTTAATTTTTTTGCACTTAGATTAATAAATAAAAGCTGGTGATCAATATCCCATGGACAGGAAGTTAATTGTGATTCCACATTGAAAGTTTTATTTTCACCAGGCTCCTTATAATTAAGATTAAAATAGTTCAGCATTTCTTCTATCCTTACTGCGTCAACAGGCACTTTACTTTTTTGATTAATAAACCTTCTGATATTTGAATAGGATGCTTTATCAGCCCTTACTGAAAATTCTGTGGAAGGATATTTATCCGACTCGACAAAATTATTTTCCACAAGGTTGCTGTAGGATTCATTACCAAACAGGTTTCGGTAACCATAATTATCTTTACCTCCCGAAATAGAAACCAGGGTTTGCTTCTGCAGGTTAGTATTTGGGAACAGCATTTTTAAATTTACCTGCTGGTATGTATCGGACTTTACACTGATGGATTTGGGCTCATAACCATCTGCGTTAAAAGTTAATGAGTCAAAATATTTTGAAGTAATAATTCCGAAGCCGCCGGTATTTCCACTAAAATATAGCAACCGGTTAGAATGCAGGTATATTTTTACATTTTGTAAAGGCTGGTTATTTTCATCCTTAACATCTCCCCTGATATAATATTGCGCAGAGAGCTTAAAACACAGGGTTAAAAAAAGAGTTGTAAATAAGAGTTTCTGCAACGTGCTTTTATTATGTGTAATATCGCGACTACATTTCATTCAAGATAAGGTATTAAAAGTATTAGCCGGGTCATATCGATATATATGTTACGTTATTCGTGAAACGGCAGATATCAAACGTACAGGCAGATCCTTACGTTTGACGTTTCACTTTTTCACGATTAAATTCGATATAGTTAATATTACACCAACTGGTATATCTCTTTAATATTTCTTCCCAATCCGTCATAATCCAACCCAAAACCTAATAAAAATCTATTAGGAACACTAAAGCCAAGATAATCAATTTGGATGGGGTGAATCATTGCTTCAGGTTTATGTAAAAGGGCCGCTATTTTTAATGAGGCAGGGTGGTGATGAAGCATCTGCGGCAAAAATTTTGACAGCGTATTGCCTGTATCAACAATATCCTCAATCACTATTATTTCTCTTCCTACAAGATCAACATCTAATCCTATTGCTGTTATAACCTGTCCGGAGGATTTTGTTCCTTTATAGGAAGCAAGTTTTATAAAACAGATTTCAGCCTCGATATTTATTTCTTTAAAAAGATCAGATGCAAACATAAAAGAACCATTGAGTATGGCGATGAACAAAGGCTTTCTTCCTGCATAATCTTTATTGATCTCCGAAGCAACCCGTTTTACTTCTTCACTTATTTTATCAGCGGTTATATAAGGCTTAAAATTTTTATCATGAACCTTAATAAGTTCCATATATTATTTTGAGACGATGAGTTGCTGGCCAACCTTTAAATTATCATCAGTTAAATTATTCCACTCTTTTAATTGCGCAACTGTAACACCATATTTTTTTGATATAACATAAAGCCCTTCTTTAGGTTGTACAGCGTATGTTTTTATTGTGGTAATTTCAAGCGTTTCTTTTACAAGATCAGGCTGTTCTTTTGCTTTGGCTTTTAATTTCAATTTACTTCCTGCAAATATTTTTTCATCAGCTTTCAGATCATTATATTCGAATAGGTTCTGTAATCGGATACCGTTCTTTTGCGCAACATCGTAAAGGCTTTCATTGTTTTGAACGATATAAAAATCCTTATCCCCTTCCTTCGATTTTTTGCCAAGAAAAATAAATTGATCTTCTTCCAGCAATCCATCTTTTTGCAGATCATTATATTCTAACAATTTATTTAAGTTGATATTATTTTCTGTTGCTATTGCCAGCAAGGATCTTCCAATAGTTTCGTATATAGCTTTACTTCCATTAATATCAATTTTTTGCTTTGGAGTATTTAATACATTATTTGCCAGTTGAACATTAGAAGATCCTTTGCCTTTTACTATCTCCGTAAAAGCTTTTTCTTCACGATCACTTTGATATTTTGAGGCGTCATATACCGGCACTTCATTTACAGCAACCATAGTATATTGTTGAAGATTATTTTCCTCTATATGTTTTATAAGAATTTCAGGATACCTGGGGTTGGTTGCATACCCTGCTTTTTTTAAACCATATGCCCAGCCTTTATAGTCCCTGGGATCAAGCTTAAACAAAAAAGCATACCGATCATTGCCACGCAAATAATTTGAATGATCTCTATATGAACCTTCTGCATCTTTATATGTGCGGAAACATTCACCCAAAGCGTCATCATCATGACTAACACCTCCTGCAGTCCAGCTGCTTTTGCATTTAATTCCAAAATGATTATTTGATTTTTTTAAAAGTTCGCTGTTGCCATTCTCGGTCTCCAGCAAGCCCTGTGCAAGCGTAATTGCAGCGGGTACACCCATACGTTTCATTTCACGTATTGCATTTGCTTTATAAGTGACAATATATTGTTCTTTAGTAATTTTTTGAGAAAAGACAGCTGGTAAAAAAAAGATTGAAATATAAAAGAGAAAAGCTTTTTTCATATTTTATCAGGGTTAGGTTTTCTGAACCATGATTTGGGTAGATTAAAGAAATTAATAAGATAATATTTTCTACTAAATCAATTAATCTAACCAAATCATGGTTCCAACACTATAATTTTCTTATTAATAATAATCCGTCTCTAACGGTGAGCATTACCTGCTCTACTCTTTTATCATTAGCTACATGAACATTAAATGCGTTAATTGCTCTTGCATTTTTACCTTTAATATTTTCTTCCAATACTTCACCATGAAACAATACATTATCGGCTATTATTAACCCGTTTTGTTTTACCTGTTGTAAAGTTAATTCGTAATAATCAATATAGCGTACTTTATCAGCGTCAATAAATACGATGTCCCATTCCTCCTTCAAGGTGTGTAAAATATCTAACGCATTAGCAACGTGTAAAACTATTTTTTTATTATATAAAGATTTGCTAAAAAAAAAACGGGCGGTTTGTGCATCCTCTTCTCTTAATTCTATTGTATGCAGTATCCCATCAGGTTGTAATCCTTTTGCTAGACATAATGCGCTGTAGCCGGTAAACGTTCCAATCTCTAATATTTTTTTAGGATTTAATAAGCAGCTAATTGTTTCCAATATTTTTCCCTGCACGTTACTGCTAATCATTTGTGCATTCGGATGTTTGATTGTGTAAGCTGATACCCCGGCTAATAATTTATCTTCTTTCGAAGAAAAAAATTGTGCGTAATCTTCCGCTTTTTTATGTATCAGTTCCATCATGTAATATGGATTTTATTTCGGGTGAAAGCTTAACAGGTTTTGAGATAAGATACAAACCTGCAAAAGTTAGGAAGCCATTAATAATAAGCAGCTCAAGACCTATCTGGTAATTTCCAAAAATATCTTTTTGAAATTTATCAAGAAAAAAACAAACGGTTGGAGCAAGAACGCAAACAACAGGAACAAATTTGTCAATTACTTTTCTGTTTGTAATTATTCCGAAAGTAAATAAACCCAGCAATGGACCATAGGTATAGGCAGCCACCTTCAGGATAACGCCTATCATACTCGGATCATTTACCCATTTAAATATCATAACAAATACAAGAAATATAAATGCAACTGTAAGGTGAATCCTTTGTCTTATTTTTTTCTTCTCCGCTTCGGTCCAGTCCTCTCTTCTTTTCATACCAAGAATATCAATGCAAAAAGATGATGTTAATGCAGTAATTGCCCCGTCGGCGCTTGGGAATAAAGCCGAGATCAATGCTATAATAAAAATAACGGAGATCAATGGCGGCATGTGATGCAGTGCAACCTCAGGAAATAATTTGTCTCCCGTTACAGTTACACCTTGCTGACCGGCGTATAGATATAACAGTCCGCCTAAAAACAAGAAGAGCAATAGAACGACAGCAAGTATGACAGAAAGGGTAAGAACATTTTTTTTAGAGTTTGTTAATGTGCGCACTGAAAGATTTTTTTGCATCATTTCCTGGTCCATACCCGTCATGGTTATTGTAATAAATGCTCCTGCTAAAATTTGTTTTACAAAAAATAATTTGCTGTTGACATCAGTAAAAAATATTTTGCTGTAACCCTTTTCTCTCATCTGCCCGATACTGTCAGTAAAACTTAACCCCATTTTGTTAAGTATAAAAATGACACAAATTACAAGCCCTGCCAGCATGCATGAGGTTTGTAAAGTATCCGTCCACACAATTGTTTTTACTCCGCCTTTGTAAGTGTACAATAATATCATTATAAGTATGATAACTGTTGTTAGCCAGAAAGGAACATTAAAAGATTCAAGGATGGAGAACTGCAATATTTCAACAACAAGGTATAGCCTGGCTGTTGCACCTAATGTTCGGGATAAAAGAAAAAATGCGGAACCGGTTTTATAAGACTTAAATCCAAATCTTGTACTTAAATAATGATAGATGGAAGTAACATTAAGCCTGTAATACAGGGGGAGCAATACAAAAGCAATTATGGCGTATCCGATTAAATACCCCATCGTTATCTGAAAGTAGGCAAAGGATTCTTTACCCACAGCTCCCGGAACGCTTACAAATGTAACTCCGCTTAATGATGTGCCTATCATGCCGAAGGCAACCAGCATCCAGTTAGAACTCCTGTTACCGATAAAAAAACTTTCGTTATTTGAATTGCGGGAAGTGTAGTTGGCTACAATAAGCAGAACAATAAAATAAACGATTACAAAAGAAAACAATACTAATGGAGACATATTATGTAATTACTTTTGAATTTAATTCAAGATAAATAAAAATATGTCAATTAAATCTTTAGCAGTTTTTTGCGGCTCTAAAACAGGAAGTAACCCTTTGTATGTTGAGCATGCAAAACAACTCGGATATATTCTTGCAGAAAAAAATATCACGCTGATTTATGGCGGAAGTAATAAAGGGATTATGGGAGCTGTTGCCAATGCAGTGTTGGAAAAGAAAGGAAAAGTAATTGGCGTTATGCCTAAGGTTTTAGTTGATTGGGAACACCAGCACCTGAGTTTAACAGAGCTGCATGAAGTAACAGATATGCATGTACGCAAAGCATTGCTTTATGAAAAATGCGATGCAGCACTGATATTGCCCGGCGGTTATGGAACACTGGACGAATTTTTTGAAATGCTTACATGGAACCAGTTAAGCATTCATGATAAAAAAATATTTGTGTTGAACAGTGATGGCTTTTATGATCACCTTATTGCACACATGAAAAAAATGGAGGAAGAAAAATTTTTATATGATACGGTTGTGGAGAGAATGACAATCATTAATGAGCCGGGGGAATTGGAAAAATATTTATAAGATTTGCCAGTTTTATAATTTTAAAATCAAAATCATATTTGCATGAGTGACATAAGTGAAACAATTCAACAGCCGCTGGAAGAAGCCGCCAGAAGCAGCACAATTTCTTACAGCTACCATTTTGAATTGAAATCATTCATGCTATTAAATGCTGTTGGCGGGGACGCCAACAGCAGTACGAAGCTTTGCCTGTGTCAACATTTAACAAACGCACGTCTTCTACCTTTTCAATTTCATCAGTTATTTGTTTAATGATGTTAAGGTCGTTGCCTTCGGAAAATTGGGAACATATTCTATGAGTTGCATATTGTAATCTTTAGGTGCACAGGAAACGCAAAGGCGCAAGGAATTGTGGCAGCATTTGCAAGAACCGGGATACACGATACTAAAATTAAAAAAAACAGGAGATTGTAATTAAACAACCTCCTGTATAAAATGAAATTTATTATGTCTTATTTAAACTTGATCAGTTTAACCATTTTCCTTTGATTGCCCTGTATCACTTCGGCATAATAAGTACCACTCTTTAAATCACGACCTACTGTTAAGAACGAACCTTTAGCCATACTGGACGTAGTGGAACGGACTATTCCGGCAGCATCCATTATTCGCATCACAATGGGTGCATTGCTGCTACTGGTAACCCGTATCCTGAATACATCAACAGCTGGATTGGGTGTTACATTTACCTGCAATACCGTAGCTATCGGTTCCGGTTGTTTTTCAGATGCAGGAGATGTTGTAATCAATCGTGCATTTGTACCGCAAATTACATCTGTGCAATTACCTAATTTATCACCGGGGTGACTTAATAAATGATCAGGTACAGCATTTGTACTTATTGAAAGCGTATGTACATTAGTTGGATTACCAGGTGGTGCATGGCAAACATACACTTTACCTGTAGGAGAACCGTTTTTATACACCTTTATATCCAATACACAAATGGTGATTGAACAGGTAGACACACATCCATAACTGTTGGTTACCTGAACGGTAAACAGATAAGTGCCCCCGGTTGTTGGTGTAAAGGTTGGTGCTGCACTGGTAGTACTGCTTAATAAGCCTGCATTAGGGCCTATCCATAAATAAGTATAAGGTGCCCCGGCTGGTGGTGTTGCTGAAACCTGTAGTGTGGTGCTTTGAGGACCATAACCCAGGTACAGGTTAGTAGGTACACCACCTGTATATACATTATTGGATGGAATGGATGCTATACTGCATGTTGACACTACTCCGTTAACTGTCACAGTAAAACTGCAGGAGCTTGTTACGCAGCCGTTAGATACTGAAACTGTTACAGTGGTTGTTCCAATATTAAACGACGAGCCACTGCCTGTTCCGCTGCCGCTACCGGCGGTAGCACCACTGAATGAATAGGTTACTGTTGGTGTGGATACTCCAATACCAACTGCATAAGTAACCAATGCGGTGCAATTGGCCTGGTTAACCGTTGTTGTAATATTTGCAGGGCAGATTATAGGTGCGCCATTATTTACGCAAACAGCAGGAGCTACAAATAATGAAGCACAGAAGAAATTACCTGCATCTCCGGGTCCAACATCAGCAATCCTTAATGTCCAGTTGCCATTTATCTGTACACCTGATTTTCCATTAAACAAGGCAAGGCTACCCTCTGGTTTAAATGTGCCAACAAATGGAGCTGTGCCAGCAGTTATAGAAGTTACAGCGGCATCATCAAATGCAGTACGGTTTGCACATGAACTGCCAAAGTTTTGCCCTCCCCCACCACGGTTGATTGAAAGAGGAACTGTTGTTCCATCCGGACTAATCAGAGATAGCTGAAGATCGCCATTAGAAGTATGGGTGAGGTACATTGAAATTGTTACTTTACCTACAGATCCTGTAAAACCTGAAACATTGATGGGTATATTGGTAGTAGTGAGGTCTGCTATTGGGGTTGATGTGTTATTGTCAAACTGTACAGTTGCACCTAAAGTTGCAAATGCTGGTAATACAAGGTTTAATACAACTGATCCGCCATCATAATTAACAGTAAGCGTGAGCTGAACATTGGTTCCGCATACATAACCTGTAGAGGTTGCTATTTTAAAAGCTGTGGTATTTGATGCAGATGCTCCGGGAGCAAGATCAGGATATGCAGAACTGCCCTGGGTAATTATCACACCAGGCGTGCTGCTGGTAATTGTACCTGAAATATTTTGAGCTGCTGCAGTTCCTACATTCGTTAAACTGATGCTAAGTTCATTACATTCATTCGGATCAATTTTTCCATTACCATTACCACCAGTTATTACAGGAGGTGTAGTACTGGTTAAAACCGGAACACCGGGTACACCTGTCAAAGGTACTTTTGCAAAATACACATTGGGGTCTTTTCTTGGCGGGCCAATGGCTAAATTATCCCGGCTATCTGCCCAAGTAACATTAAAGTCGGTTGCTGTTGCGGCGGCCGTCTCGTAATCTCCCATGTAAGTAGTGTTCACAACACTGTCCCTGCCAAATTCCGGTATGGCAGCAACCGTACTTACCGGTCCGCTTGGACTAAATGTAACGATTGAACCCGTAATGGCAGCTGTACGGGCATGGTATTTAAACAGATTATTGTTTGCAGGGTCCTCCAGACGGCTGTAATAAAATATACCAAGATTTAACCCATCGGGTGATACAGCTATTGTAGGCTGCCACTGATCGGTTGTAGAAAAATCGTCATTTACTTTAACCCTTGCACCCCAGGTAGCGCCTCCATCGGTTGACACTACCATATATATATCTCCCTTATCAACACCGGCAGGATTATCATTAAACGTTACATAAATATGACCACTAACAGGATTTACAGCGGCATGTGGGAATGAATTACTCCTGAACGGGGCAGCTATAATTGTACCCTGCCTTATTCCTGTGAGGCCAAGGCCACCGTTAGTTTGGGGCCCGGCAAGACCACTCGCCACTATAACAGCAGCGCCAAATGTTGCCCCAAAGTCAGTTGATTTGCGCATTCGTATTGCTCCAGCCTGCAGCCAAAAGGCTTCAATGGAATGATCGGGAGCCACTACTATAAATGCACCCTGTGAGCCTAATACAATTAATGTACCGCCGCCAGGGCCAAAAGTTGTTCCGTTATCAGTTGAGCGGTAAAAATAGATACCATTTCCTGCGCCAAAATTACGGGAAACCAGGTACACATTACCATTTCCACCACCGGCAAAATTATCAACAGTAAGCCATTGCTTATCTTCCCTTGCGCCACCAGGCGTAGCATTTACGGGAGCCGACCATGTAAGGCCATTATCATCAGACTTGAACAACTGGATGGTGCGGACATCAAAACCAAGTGTGGAAAAATATAGCCTGCCGGTTGTATTGTTTCTTGCCAATACCGGGTCTCCGGCATCTCCACCAATATTGGTTGGTAAAGTACCACCGTCAGTAAAAGTGACACCCCCGTCAGTTGAACGGGAATAGCCTGTAAACTTATGGGCTCCTCCGGTTAAGGATCCGGCATCATTAAAACCCGTTATAACATTATTGCCATAAACCAATATAGATGTTTCACTTTGGGTAAAATTTCCGGTAGCATTTGCACCGTTATTATTATTTACAAGTACATTGGCAGGCGTGGCTAACAACGAAGATGTTCTTTGATTTTGTGTCCTCGACAACAGCCAGGGGGTTAAAGGAACATTTATTTCTGTTTTTATAATATCTTTCTTTACTTCTTTATTCTGGGTAATTTTTGCATTGTCCGGTTTTGAAGCCATTACCGGTAAAGGTTCCGATTCCTGGCCTTTAGCAAAAAAGCCTATCAACAACATTGTTGCTAAAATCTTGATTTTAGTTTTTATATTTTTTGGCATAATAAAAGGTTTAATGGGGAAATATAATTTTTGAAAGCTATTTTAAAATAATCAGCCTGAATTGAAATAAGGTAAGGAACATATTTAGAGTGAAGCGTATGCTTTATTGGTAAAATTTTATACAGTGTGTTGTTTTGGGGTGAAAGATTTTGCTAAAGTAATATTCCTAAAACTGATGGCAAAAAATTTTTTTACATGACTTATCTACGAACTCCTAACGCACATATGTTCGATGAATTTATCGAGAAGATGTTGAAAATATTTGCATGCAAATATTATTTTTCAGGTGAACAGAAAATATTTCCTGTTACTCACATTCAGGATTTGATGGATATTGATTTATTATAATTGACGCTAAGGCTCTGTGTGAGACTCGGCTACGGCATGAGTTAGTTATAATTATTTTCTCCTGCTGTTCAACCCAATATTTATCCCTGCTCTTATAATGGGTAAAAGATTACCATAGCCATCTACATAGGGAGAGTTTTTATCTTTTATAACATCCACCAAAACACTCAGATAAGTAAAAGAGTTTTTATCAGAACGGGAGGTAATGTATCCTCCCCCCAGCAACAGGCTTGGCGCATGCACATTCTCTTTACCTGTTGAACCCGTTGCAGGTATATACTTTTTCGTAATAAAATTATATTCAGGTTCAGCCTGGATAAAAAGAAATTGTACAGGATAAATTCTTGTAAAAGCTCCAACGCCATAAGTCGTATTACGGTATTTATTATTGAAAGGGTCTCTCTGGCTTTGGTATTCAAAATTAACCACACCAGCAACGTCTACCCATTTGGCAATTGTATAACCTAAATGGGGATGTATTCCTGCAACAAATGTGCTGTAGCTGCCACCACCAAAACCTAATGAAACGCTACCGCCGGTAAACCAATTAGTGGGGTCATAGCCTTTTTGTTTTTCAGTTTCCTCCTGTGCATAAAGACCAGTTGCAAGCAACAAGCAACAAGAAATAAGCGCAATGGATTTAATTATTTTCATATGTGTACTTTTAATTTTATACATCTCAATCAAAAATTTTTCCTGCATTTAGAATGTTATTCGGATCAAAAACTTTTTTTATGCCCCTCATTAACTCCAGTTGCGTTTTATCAAATACAATATCCATAAAATTTTTTTGCACCAGGCCTATCCCATGTTCGCCGCTAACGGTACCACCCAATTGTTTCACTAACGTAAATAATGCCCGCAGGGATTTTATTATATCGGGATCATCCTGACTGTTTTCTGTACCTTCTTTTTTTATACGGATATGTAAATTACCATCGCCTGCATGCCCGTAACACACTGCTTTAAATCCAAATTGTTTTCCCAGTTCCTTTACGCCATGTACCAATGCAGGTAACTCAGCCCGCGGCACTACAGTATCTTCTTCAATTGTATAGCCATCAATTTTTACAGCTTCTGCTACCCTTCTTCTAAGTTTCCATAGTTCAGCTTTCTGCGTTGCATTGTCTGCAAAATAGATCTCACCACAATCATACTGGCTCAGCAATTCAGAGATGGCTTCCATATCCTGCATTAAAGTTTCCAGGTGATTGCCATCAACTTCAATTATTAAATGTGCAACAGTATCATCTGTTATAGGAATAGCGTTGCTATCAACAAATTTGCTAACAATTAACAGCGCATCTATTTCTATTAATTCCAGTCCACTAGGTGTATACCCCGCCCTGAAGATGGCGCTTACAGCTTCACTGGCTTTTTCCAAACTTTTGAATGGTACCAGCATCAGCAGATCGTACATCGGTAAAGGAATTAACCGCAAAACAATTTTTGTAACGATAGCTAATGTTCCTTCGCTGCCGACTATTAGCTGGGTTAAATTATATCCTGTAGAATTTTTTAAAACATTCGCAGCTGTCCAAATAATTTCACCATTCGGCAAAACAACTTCAAGATTAATGACATAATCTTTTACCACGCCGTATTTTACTGCTTTGGGGCCTCCACTGTTTGCCGCAATATTGCCACCAATAAAACAGGAACCCCTGCTGCTGGGGTCAGGAGGATAAAACAAGCCTTTCTCTTTTACTTCATTCTGTAAAACTTCAGTTATAACTCCCGGCTCTGTTATTACCTGTAAATTTCTTTCATCAATATTCAATATTGAATTCATTCTTTCTGTAGAAATTAATACACCGCCTAAATGTGGTAATGCACCGCCGCTTAGCCCTGTGCCGGCACCCCGCGGAGTAACCGGTATTCTATATTGATTACATATTTTAAATATTTCACTTATTTCTCTTGCAGAACGTGGCTTAATTACAACTTCAGGCAGGTAATGAAGATTTTCTGTTTCATCATGTGAATATTTATAAAGGTTTTCCTCATCTGCAAAAACAAACTGTTCCCCTACAATAGTTTTAAAGTTATCTATGTGCAGATGGGTTAATGAGGATTTAATACTTACTTCCATACTAAAATTATAGCGGGTGATAAAATTAATCATTTGTGTTGAAGCATAAAAAATCATACTTAATCCTAATTTCCCAGGTGGTAGGCGGGAACAACAATCATGGCAACCGCCCAGGGTTGGTGTCGCACTAATCCGTTTTACAAAAAATTATTTAAAAAAATGTAATAAACATACGAAATCAATCGTATATTTGAATTTTGATCAATTCCTTACTGTTTAATAATTGTAAAAATTACTGCAATGAAAAAGCAACATTCTAACAGAAACATTTTTTTGGGTATTTCCCTTTGCATCATCCTCGCATTTACTGCTATGGCCTTTCAGGATTCAACAAAAATTAATAAGCCGCCTCAGCGAACAGTTTTGGATACATTACCAAAAAATCAAAATATAGATATTGATCTGGATATGAAAGACCTGGAACTGACAATAAAGAAAAGTTTAGAGATAGCTGAAAAGAGCTTAAAAGAAATTGACCTGGAGAAAATATCAAAACAGGTTGAGCAAAGTATGAAACAAATTGATATGGCCAAATTACAAACGGAGATTAATAACTCTATGAAGGCTATTGATTGGGATAAAATGAAAATGGAAATTGACAGGTCAATGAAAGAGATTGATTTGACTAAAATAAAAATGAATATCGAAAAAGAGGTAAGAGATGCTATGAAAGATATAAATACAGATGAGCTGAAAAAGAGCATGGAAGAATTGAAAAGAATAAATTTCGATGATCTCAAAAAAGAAATGGAGAACCTTAAAAAGGAAATGGAATTAAATAAAGCTCATTTTAAGATAGAAATGGACAAAGCTAAAACAGAACTGCTTAAAGCAAGAACCGGGTTAACCGAAATAAAAGAAATGACAATTGAAATGGAAAAAGATGGGTTGATAAATAAAAAAGAAAGCAATACCATTGAATATAAAAACAAAGAATTATTCATTAATGGCAAAAAACAATCACAGCAAGTAACAGAAAAATATCGCAAATATTTTAAAGGAGATAATTTTAAATTTAAATTTAATGGCGAAGATTAAAAGCTCGGGCAAAGAGTTTGATTGCGGTTGCCATTATATTCATTATAAAAACCTTTCTTAAGTATATTAAATTCGCTGGCGCCCCTGTAACCATTAAAATTGCGAAGAGAAGAGGTAGTTACATCATAGCTGAATGTAAAGCGAACATTTTTTAATTCAAATCCAATCATTGGCACCACAGCATCACCCACACGGTAATACAGGCCACCGATCAATTGCTTTTCACCATCGCCTGAAAGGTTATAAGCTGCATTCATCCCAACAACCAATTCTTTTGCTTTTGACTGTGTAGTAAAATATGCATTGGGGTTAATAATAATATTCTCGTTGACTTTAAGAATGGCATTTAAAAATCCGATATGACGCATAGCAATTCTTGTTGTGTCAACTGACGCATCTATAAAACTTTCCAACGGGCGGTTAACGTGATGAATTGAATAGCCTGCATTAATATAAATATTTTCAGAAGGAAAATAAGCATAGTTCATTCCTGCCTGCACATCAAAATAGCTCACGTTATTATTAGTAAGAACCACGCTGGTTGGTATATTATTATCGAAAAATTTTCCATCAAACTGGTCAGGGAATTTTAATTTAGATTGATCTATTCTCTTATTTGCCCATCCAAGATTAAAGCCTGCTGTAAGTAAGCTGCTGTTACCAAGCAATTGATGATACGCAACCGATCCATATATTTTTGTAGAGGTTAAACTTCCACTTCCCGCAACATCTCTTAATATTACTCCCCCCAAACCGAGCCATCCATTTTCTAATTTATCTCTAAAAACCTGTGCATCCCCATAGATACTTATTGTTTTATAAGGCACTGCCATTATGGAAGAATATTGAGTTCTATAGTGAGCCCCGATACGATAATCAGCATCAGGAATAAATCCTGTATTTGCAGGGTTGGTGGTTAGTGGTGAATTAAAGAACTGGGAAAAATGCAAATCCTGGGCATGGAGGCAGGTAACAAGTAATAAGTTATAAGTTATAAGTAATATGTATTTTAATTTTTGCATTTTCAATTATGAACTATCAACCATGAACTATAAACTATCTTATCAAAGTTATGTCTCCTACTTTTCTGATTTTATTTCCATCAGAAAATATTACATCCAACGCATACGTATAAACATCCACTTGCTGAAGTTTGCCTTTGTAATATCCGTTCCATCCATTTGAAGGGGATGTCGATTCAAAAACTTTTTGCCCCCACCGGTTGTATATTGTCCACTGCATTTCTTTAATGCCAAATCCTTTTACATTAACTATGCTGTTAATACCAAATTTACCGGGAGTAAATGCAGATGGCACGTCAAGTATCGGTTTAATTATAGCGCTTATTTTAATACAAGTATCGTCACTGCAACCGGCAGCATTTATTGCAGTAAGGCATACGTTATAAGTTCCGGTTTTATTAAATAAATGAATAGGATTTATCTCAACAGAACTGTCGCCATCACCAAACCGCCATACATAATTTGTTGCACCAAACGATTGGTTAGTAAACTGTGTGGCAGTATTTTCCAGAGGCGGGTCAGGGCTAAAAGTAAAAGATGCAACGGGTAAATCAACTACCTTAATTGTAAAAGAAGTAGAGTCTATTTTATTGCAGGATGTAGAATCGAAAGCATACAGCTTTACAATAAAATTACCTGCTGTTGTATATAAATGAGTTGGATTATCTGTAGTTGATGTAGTACCGTCGCCAAAATCCCAGAGAAAATTTAAACCACCGGCAGATGTATTTGCAAATACTGCATTGTATGGTACACAACCCTGCGCCGGGGTTTTAAATTGAGCTTTTACTGAAGGTGATAGCCTTATTGTTTTAGATACACTATCCGGTGAATTACAAAAAGAAGTATCTGTCAAAATTAATTTTACAATATACGTTCCGGCACCTGCGTAGGTATGCGTTACGGGTGGGGTTTGTGCGGTTTTTACCCGGGGGGAGCCATCACCAAAATCCCATGTAAAGCTATTTGCATTAAAAGCAATTGATCCTGATGATGAAGTATTTGTAAATATGTATGAAAGATCAGTGCACAATCCTGTTTTTGTTGGGATAAAATCTAAAGTGGCTATATTATTTCCAGCTCTTATAGTAAGGTAAGCCGTATCAGCAATATTGCAGGTAGTACTGTCAATGGCTATAAGTGTTACAAGATAAGTGCCTACTGCAGTATAGGTATGAGAAATATTGAAAGAGGTGATCTTAATTCTGGGAGTGCCATCCCCAAAATCCCATACATAGCTTTTACCTTTTTGAAGTGTATCTATAAAATCAACTTTTAACGGAATACACCCTGTAGTATCATTAACTACCCCGTTAACAGAAGCCTGCGGGCCTGCTTCCACTCCTGCAAAATCCATTTGTATCTTAAGCATTCCTAAATTACATTGACCTCCTCCCATTGCATTATTAGTTGTAGACCATGTACCCGGAGTACCAAAAAAGTTAACTGTCTTATTACAATTTGCACATATAGCCTGGTAAATAACTCCCCTTTCATCAAAGCGGCTTGTACCTCCGTCCACATGATCTCCAAAGGTTAATGGAATATCTCCTAAAGGATCATCCTGTCCGAAAAAAGTTCCATATAACAATGATGCTGCATCTTTCTTTATTACGATAAAATAAAAATCACTTCCTGATGGATCGGTTACTCCTTTTATTGCATCAGGCGTAACAGGCATACCTCTTGTTGTTGAATTATTAAATCCAAGTTTATAATCTGCCTTGCCTCCCCATCCTGATACGTAAACGTTTTCACACCGGTCTACTAAAAAAGCAGTAGGAGAAATATTGGGCAGTGGCGAGCCTGAACCAAATACAGTTGAATAAATATACCTGCTGAGATTTGGATCAAGTTTGGAAATAAATTGTTTGCTGTTTGGATTTGAATAGGCCGCATTTACTACAGGCCAACTTCCTTCTGTAGTACCCATTACATATACATTGCCTGTTTTATCAGTTTCTATTCCATACACCTGGTCCGAGGCTGAGGTTCCAAGATAAGTTCCTCTTATCGCAGTTGATCCATCATTAGTTAATTCTATAACATAGCCATCGCAGGCCCCACCGGCGTTTGTGGAACTTAATACACCAGTTGCGGAAATGGAAGCTAAATTATTGCTTGCAGTTCCGCCCGCCACATACAAATTATTATTGTTTCCCAAAGCCAGTACATAAGAAGCATCATCCTCTGCACCACCCAAATAGG
>JBPCQG010000275.1:0-3148 GCA_050998315.1 Chitinophagaceae bacterium | reverse complement strand
CGTCGTGCCTCCTCCTCGCAAAGACGTTGCATCTTTATTGTTTGCTGAATGGCTGCCCGATTGAAATGGAAAACACGATGAAGGTTTTGTGCTTAGCTCTGCGCCGGATTTGTAATGTAAAGCGGGGACTGCGGCTCAGCAAAGTACGAATGATTAGAGCCCCAAATACTCAACATTCAATCATTACTCAGGGATAGCCACGTCGCAAGCCCAACCACAATGCCCTTCTGCTCCTCGCTATGACGATGTAGTCAACAAAAAGCCCCGGTCAACCTTTACGTCTCCAGGGGCAACAATGAAAATACTACACACAACAATGGTTTTTCAATCAGGTTTTTTACCTTCTAAAAAAGTATTGATAGTGCTTATCTCAGCCTGGTTATCTTGATTTGATTTTACGGTGTAATTACTATAAAAGCTTTCTACATCGGCAATGGAATTATGCAACTCCATATTGCGACGGAGGTAGGCGGGAACAGATTCAAACTCATTGTTAGGATCCGCAGAGTTTATGTTAAAGGATAAGTTCCTCAACTTCGCAATACGTTCCATAGCCTTGCGCTTTAACTCGTCTGTTTCGTCAGGCATTGCCTGCTCCTCTACATTCGACATCATGATAGGCTGAGCTTGTTGTACATTTTGCTCCGGCTCCTCCGTCGCTTCTAAGGAATCTTTAACTACCAGTTGCATTTCAATTACAGGTTCGTCAACCTGAGCCGGCTTGTGCAACGGCAGTGGTTCCTCCACAGTTTTGGATTCCTTTTGTTTTTGCGGCTGATCTTCCTCATAAATAATGGAAGGCTTAGCCAGGTAACCGCCTGATGTAGGGGCAGTCACCTTTTCTTTATTTTCTTTATTTATTTGTTGATCTTTTTGTTTTGGTATTTCAGCAATAACAGGTGTTGGTATGTCAGCAGGGCTCTTTGGATCAGGGGTTGAAGATAGTTCGAAATGAATTATTTCAGGCGCAGATTTATCAACAGTAGTTTTACTTTTAACCATTGGTATATGTACGGTTGGCATCACCTCGTCTTTTTCCACATCATCCGCCCTTTGGGCAATTTCTCCTAAAGGAGAAGTAGAATCGGATACTGATTTAGGAGAGGAAGAAGAAATATTTTCTGTTAGCGTTGGCTTCATTTCATCCAACCTCATCCCCTTCTTATCAACAGACGAAGAAATTTCCTCAAATATTATTTCGGGTTGTGACCTCACCCCATTCCTCTCCAAAGGAGCGGGGGAAGAAGATTTCTCTCCTGCATTTACTTCTTCTTTTGGAGTTTTATTTTCATCAAACTGAAATATGGGCTGCTGATAAAGATTTTTTTTCTCTTCAGGCAGCGACAATGTCATTACAATTTTTTCTTCTTTTTTATTTTCTTCTTTGGGTGCTTCTTTTTTATCAAAAGGATCTTTATGCTCGAAGCCTGTTGCAATTAATGTGATACCAATTTTATTTCCCAATGTATTATCATATCCCAAACCTAAGATCACATCTGTATTTTCACCAGCCTGGCTTAATAAATGATTTTGAATTGTTTCCACTTCATCCATGGTAAATTCAGTTTCACCTTCGGCAGAATTGATATTAATCAGGATCCATTTTGCTCCTTTGATATCATTGTCATTAAGCAGTGGAGAATTTAATGCATCCTCAATTGCCTGCTGCGCCCTGTTCTCTCCCTCGCATGCGGCACTTCCTAAAATTGCAACACCTCCATTACGCATTACAGTGCATACATCTGCAAAGTCAACATTAATTTGACCGGTGCTGTTTATAACATCTGTTATACATTTTGCTGCTGTTGCCAACACATTATCGGCTTTGCAAAAAGCTGCTTTCATGGTAAGGTTACCAAACTGGTGACGCAGCTTATCATTGCTTATTACCAGCAAAGTATCTACATAATCTTTTAATTTACGAATGCCTTCTTCAGCCTGCGAGATCCGTTTTTTACCCTCATATGCAAATGGTGTTGTCACAATACCTACGGTAAGGATACCTAGGTCTTTACAAATTTTTGCAATGATAGGGGCACCGCCTGTACCGGTACCGCCGCCCATACCTGCAGTAATAAAAGCCATTTTTGTATTCACTTCCAAAATGCGTTTTATTTCTTCCAGGCTTTCCTCAGTGGCTTCTTTACCAATTTGTGGATTGGCACCGGCACCCAGCCCCTGCGTTAAATGAGGACCGAGCTGTACTTTATTTGGAACACTACTTTGTGCAATAGACTGTGCATCTGTATTACAAATAATAAAATTTACAGCATCCGTGCTTTGGCTAAACATATAATTTACAGCATTACTGCCGCCACCGCCAACACCAATTACTTTGATGATGGAAGATTTTTCTTTTGGCAAATCAAAATGTATCATAAGACTCTTATTATGTGGGTTAGTATTTATTTTGAGTTAAGTGTTGTGTTTTAAGTGTTGAGTTATGTGATATTTTAAGCACCTAACACTTAACGCTCAACATGAGTTTTTACAGTTTCGCATCTTCTTCTTCTTTAAAAAGATCTATTAATCCATTTTTGAAAGAATCCATAAATCCTTTTAAAGTTTTGCGGTGTTTTACTTTTGTGGGTTTTTCATCAATCATTACCTCTTCTTCCATTGTTTCAGGCTGTTGTTGTAAAGCTTCAGGCACACTTACTTTTATGAATTCTTTTTCAAACTGCTTACGTTTATTCTCATAGTCATTATATCCTTTTAATATTAAACCAAGACAAGTTGAATACATTGGCTTTGCAAGTTCTTCAATATGACCTGGTGCAAGATGTTCATTTGGATAACCAATTCTTGCATTAAGCCCGGTTACATATTCAGTTAACTGGATTAAATGTTTCAGTTGAGAACCGCCACCGGTAAGAATAACACCACCATTTAACATCCTGTTATCCAATCCTACCTGTTTTAAATGATAAGAGACAAAATCCATGATCTCACTCATGCGTGCCTGGATGATACCTGCAAGATTTTTTACAGATATCTCTTTAGGGGACATGCCACGCAAACCCGGAATAGTTATAAATGCATTCGTCTTTGCTTCGTCTGCCAAAGCGCTGCCAAACTGAACTTTCATTTGTTCCGCCTGTGTTTTTAAAACACCTAAACCCGTTTTAATATCATTGGTAATATTCTC
>JBPCQG010000272.1:0-9420 GCA_050998315.1 Chitinophagaceae bacterium | reverse complement strand
AGTTTTTTCATCAGGTATAATTGAGGAACGAAATTCGGGTAAAATTCAGAAGAGTAAATGAAAGGAAAGTATAAAAATTTTGGGATTAATATTTTAATGTTCTCATTACCTCTAAGAAGAAATAAGAAGATAGGTAATAAGGAATTAAAAAGTTGAAGCAGCCTTAGAAATAGTACGGATCGAGTCTCCTTAGCTTTTCTTATTTCTTATTTCAACTTTCTTATTTCTTATTTCAACTTTCTTATTCCTTATTTGCAAAAAATTATCTCCTTATCATGTTAAGCATTGACAGAGTTTCAGCGATCATTTTAGCATTGTATTCAATTGTGAGGTCTTTATGATTAACTGCATCTACAATTGTACCTATCAGGCACAATCCAGCGGTAAAAAAATATAGAATTCCCATGCCTGTATGCCCAATTACAAATCGATGAATGCCTGCTATGCCAATTAAACCAAGTAGGCATAGTAATAAAATTGTTTGCGGATCTTTTCTTTTTGACCGGTATATCATACAGAAATGCGTAAGCTCATTATCGCTAAATCCTTTTGTGCGTGAATTGATTGTTATTAATTCTTCGGGTGTAACGTCAGAAAGGTATTGTAAAAAAACCGGGTTAAGGGCGTTGCTGTTATTTTCGTATTGCATAGCTTTTATTTATTTTATTTGAAGATTGATAGAGCCGTAATAGTTTATATATCCTGCATAGAATAATATTGACTGCAAAAATGCCCAATGGATGCGATGAGAAAGAAGCCTGTATATTTCCATGGAATAAATTGCTGATGGAATGACCAAGACCACAGCCCGGACAAAAATTAATTCCAAGCAATTTAAAAACACATAACGAAAAATGAGGATCATTATCTATAGGCATTAAAGCCAGCAATGTAAGCGAGGCGCTCCAAAATAGTAACTCGAAATATCTGGCTAATATTCGCAATTGATTAATTTTATATATTTAAATTGACGGGTCAAATAATAAGGGAAAAAATTGTCCTTCCATTTTTTTGCCTTTTGCAACTATAGGAACTCCTTTCAATAAAGCTTCATTTGAATCTGAAATAACACCATCAGCAAAAGCATTTATAACAAATGCACGGCGTGGTTTTGTACTTTTGTTTTCTCCTGATCCATGCAGTGTGAGCGGATGATGAAAAATACCTTCGCCTGCTTTTACAGGCGCCGGTTGTGGATGCTCAAATTTTTGTTTTTGTTCTTCATTTAAATAATCTTTTATGCCTTCCAGTTCTCCTGCAATAACAGGCTTAGGCATTAAACCCCACTTATGGCTTTCGGGAATATAATGAAGACAACCATTCTCAACTGTGGCATCATCGAGTGCACACCAGCAGGTAATGTGTGCTACGGGCTTAGTTCTTGTCCAGTAGCTATAATCCTGGTGCCATGCAACAACCCCACCTTTTTTTGCAGGCTTATAGAATATCTGGTCGTGCCAAAAGCGAACAGGCTTATCACCTAACAATTGACTTGCTGCCATTAAAAATGCAGGATTCCATAACACATCGTGGAGCGCAGGTGTAATACGCCATGCCCCCAGCGCATGAAATAAAATTGTTTTAGGATCGGTTGATTCGTTGCTGTTGTATTCGTAAAAAAGGTTATTGCCTTCATTGGAAGGATCTGCCAGATCAAATAATTCCTTTCTTAAAATTTCCAGCTGATCTTCCTCGAGCATTTTTATTCCGGAGAGATACCCATTCTCTTTAAAAAAATCAACCTGTTCTTTTGTAAGCCTGTATTGATCCCAATCATTTTTTGTTTTGGGCCACGGGAACATGTTAGTAATCTGTTCATGTATCTCACTAAGATCTTTTACCTCCATTATAAATTTTTATTTTTATTTCTCAGAATGCACTTTACGTCTTCTTTTAAGAACATGTTTAAAAACCGAAGTAGTTGGTATATCATCGCCTAAAAGTTTACCCCATGGTTGCAGATCTTCTACCTTATCAAATATTACCTTAAAAATTGCTATTACAGGGATGCTGAGGAACATACCACTGATACCGCACAAAGCCCCGCCAATAAGCACACCTACTATGGAAATAAGTGCATTCAGTTTAACACGTGAGGCAATTATTCTTGGAACTAAAAAATTATTATCAACAAGCTGGACTATCATAAACACAATAATTGAATAAAGGGCCATAGTAACCGAACCTGTATTAGTGAATATAATTAAAGCAGTGAGAACAAGTGCTACCATTCCCCCTATGTAAGGTATAAGATTTAGAATTGCAGAAATAATACCCAGCAAAATAGCAAACGGAGCACCTATAATTAATAAACCTGTTACATTAAGCACGGCAACTATGCTTGTTTCTGTTAATAAACCCGTTATGTAATGTTGTACTACATATCTTATTTCCTGTATTGCACCATGAACATTTTCGTGATGTGGTTGCTCAAATAATTCTACGATAAAACGCAACAGTAGTGTGCGGTAATAAAGAAAAAGAAAAACATATACCGGCACAAGAATAATAGTTGCTATAGATGCTGTAATCACACCAAGGGTACTTACCGGTGCATTATCCATAGTACCCGAAGTAGCTTTTTGAATAATTTTCTGCTGTTCGGCCCGTGATAAATTAAAAGTACGCGAAAGCCAATGCTGAAATTGAGTCCAGAGATCGTTAAGATTGTGTTTAATAGCCGGTATATCTTCTACAAATGAGGCTATTTGTTTTGATAAAAAAGTTATCAGCCCTGCAACAAATAGAATTGCAATTACTAGTGTGATCACTATTGCCAAAACCTTAGGCACACGCCATTTAATTAATTGTTTTTCCAGCGGGCGCAGTAAAACTGCAAAAAGAAAAGCAAACCCTAACGGAGCCAGGATATCCTGACCGATATATAAACCGTATAATATCATGTATACTAAAAGTATAAGTGCAGTAATTTTTGCATATAACGGCCATGTCTTTATCATAAAACAAAAGTAGGATTATTATCTTCGCTCAACATGTCAAAATTCCTTATTGTAGGTCTTGGAAATATTGGTGATGAATATGCATACACACGCCACAATATTGGCTTCGAAGTGGTGGATGCATTTGTTTTAAAACATGGAGCATACTTTCAATCAAAAAGATTTGCAGATGTTGCGGAAATAAAATGGAAAGGGAAAATATTTATTTGCATTAAGCCAACCACATACATGAATCTTAGCGGCAGGGCAGTAAAATACTGGCTTGATAAGGAAAAAATAGAAATAGAAAATTCTTTAAGCATTGTAGATGATCTTGCTTTACCATTAGATAAACTTCGCTTGCGAAAAAGCGGAAGCGATGCAGGACATAATGGATTAAGAGATATTCAAAATATTTTGGGCACTGATGAATATCCAAAGCTTCGTTTTGGCATTGGCAATAAATTTCCAAAAGGAATGCAGGTAGAATTTGTTCTTAATAAATTTCTTAAAGAGGAAATTCCCATAGTAAAAATTAAAATTGAAAAATGCATTGATTTGATTGAAAGCTTTGCTACCGTAGGCATTGATAAAACAATGAGCCTTGTAAATAACTTAACTTTTTAGCTGTAATAAAAGGGATTGCAGATAATTCTTTTTTTAAATTGTTTTTATATATTTTCGCAATCCAAACCTCGGAACCTAATTAAAAACAGCTTATTATGAAAATATTTTGCGTTGGACGTAACTATGCTGACCATGCTAAGGAACTGGGTAACGAGGTGCCTGATGAACCCATAATTTTTATGAAACCTAAAAGCGCCCTGCTTCAAAGTCATACCCCTTTTTATTATCCTGAATTTACTAATGAGCTTCACTATGAATGTGAGCTTGTACTTCGCATTAGCAAGAATGGGAAATACATTCAGGAAAAACATGCAGGCAATTATTATAATGGTATAACAGTAGGTATTGATTTTACGGCAAGAGACATCCAGGATGAACTAAAGAAAAAAAGCCTGCCCTGGGAAAAAGCAAAAGCCTTTGATAACTCTGCTGCAGTAGGAAAGTTTATTGACATCACTCCAACTCTTAACAAAAAAAATATCAATTTTTCTTTTAAAAAAAATAATGAAGTGGTGCAAACAGGTAATTCATCTGATATGATCTTTAGTTTTGATAAGATAGTTGCCAACATCTCAAACTATTTCTCTATAAATATTGGCGACCTTATTTTTACAGGCACCCCCGCAGGCGTTGGCGAATGTGTAGTGGGCGATGAACTGGAAGCTATCCTGGAAAAAGAAAGTTTACTTGCGCTGGAGATAAAATAATTTTTTTTGGTTACAAGCTACAAATCAATGTGCATCTTCATTGGCGTCGCATTACGTTCATCATTTGTTCTTTGGGCATCATTTCATAAAGCGGTTACAAAAATTATTTAATGGTATTAAATAAAATGCCATAACAAATACGGCTTATAAAATTAAAGCCCGCAGCTAAAAGCTCGCAGCTTTCCTCAATATTCATCTTCGTTAAAAAAGAAATCTTCCTGGCTTGGGTAGTCGGGCCATATGTCTTCAAGACCCTCATAAATTTCACCGCCTTCGTCTTCCAGCTCCTGCAGGTTCTCTACAACCTCAATTGGGGCACCGCTGCGTATTGAAAAATCAATCAATTCATCTTTGGTGGCAGGCCATGGCGCATCTTCAAGGTGTGAGGCTAATTCTAGAGTCCAGAACATATAAATTTCTCCTTTTGTATTTAAAATTAAAAAGACAAACTCTCCTAATTTTCCGCAAATGTAAAAGTTAAATTGATATAACCAAAAGTTGTTTTTCACTAACAACTATCGGGATTGTTTTATTATTGTTGCATTAATTACAAAAAAGATCAATAACGGGTATTTTTTATATCTGTTTGGCTTTTTAAGTTTTACATTTAAACAATGTTGGTTGCAAAAAATATTTATAAAAATTATGGAGCGCTGCCGGTGTTAAAGGGTGTTGATATAGAAATAAACAAAGGTGAGATAATAAGTATCGCCGGGTCATCGGGTGCAGGGAAAAGCACACTATTGCACATTCTTGGCACTTTGGATTATGCTGATAAAGGTGAAATTTTTTTAGAGAATGAGAGAGTTGATAAATTAAAAGGGAAAAAATTAGCTGCGTTTAGAAATACTCATATTGGTTTTGTTTTTCAATTTCATCATTTACTACCGGAGTTTACTGCATTGGAAAATGTATGTATCCCCGGATGGATAGCTGGCAGAAAAAGAAAAGAAGTAATGGAGCAGGCTGAATCTTTATTAACTATTTTAGGGTTAAAGAATAGGGGCGACCATAAACCCAATGAATTATCAGGCGGCGAACAACAAAGAGTTGCTGTTGCCCGTGCGCTTATCAATACTCCTTCCATTGTAATGGCTGATGAGCCCACAGGAAATTTGGACAGTTCCAATGCAAAGGAATTGCACAATTTATTTATTGATCTCAGGGATCGTTTTAAGCAAACATTTTTAATTGTTACTCACAATGAAGAGCTGGCTCAAATGAGCGACAGGATTCTGCATATGAAAGATGGAAAAATCGTTTGAGATGGTTATTTAAATCCTATTATGTGAATGCCGATAATTGAAATCAATTGAACTTGACAAAGATTATGTGGTTAATTTATTATAATGCCGGTACAAAATCAGACCTGTATTAACTTCAAATTTGCCACGTGCCAAAAATGGTGGTTGCCTACTAAATTGAACAGATCCCTATTTACCGGGTATAAAAAATTATATTCTTGGCTTCCAGGCTACCTCATCTATGTATAATAGGTGCCCAATATATCTTGCCAGTACAAAAAGATAATCGCTAAGACGATTGACATATTTTATTACCAATGGATCAACAAATAATTCTTGTTCCTGCATATTTACACACCACCTTTCTGCCCGGCGACACACACAACGGGCAATATGGATTGTAGATACTGCGACATGACCACCCGGTAAAATAAAATGTTTCATCTCCGGCAAAGTCTCGTTCATTTTATCAATTTGTTTTTCTAAGAACTCAACATCATTTTCTTTCAGATCAGGAATCTTTAATTTTTGTTCTTTATCAGGATCACATGCAAGGGAAGACCCAATCGTAAATAATCTATCCTGTATCTCTCTTAAAATATTTTTTGAATGCTCATCATTGCATTGGTCACTAACCAAACCAATGTAAGAATTTAATTCATCGATGGTGCCATAGGTTTCAATGCGGATATTGCTCTTAGAAACTTTTGTACCGCCAATCAAACTTGTTTTACCAAGATCACCGGTTTTTGTATATATTTTTTTGGCCATATATTTTATGAAGTCATTAGGCCAATAGTCATTTAATTGAAAATAAAATATAATCTTAATGACTAATGACCATTGACTCTTTCTTGTTATCACTTTCTATAATCCCATCTCTTAAGCGAACCACACGATGGGCATATTTAGCAATGTCTTCTTCATGTGTAACAAGAATAACTGTATTTCCTTCATCATGTATCTTTCCAAAAATTTCCATTATCTCTACTGAAGTTTTTGAATCCAGATTTCCTGTTGGCTCATCAGCCAAAATAATAGATGGATTATTAACTAAAGCACGGGCAATTGCTACACGCTGTCCCTGCCCTCCGGAAAGTTCATTTGGTTTATGGTGGCTGCGGTCTGCCAGCCCAACCCTATTAAGCATTTCAAGCGCCTGCTCTATCCTTTGTTTTTTTGGAGTGCCGTTATACACCAACGGCAGGGCTACATTTTCAGCAGCCGTTAATCTTGATAATAAATTAAATTGTTGAAACACAAATCCAATCTCTTTGTTACGAACTTCTGCAAGATCATTGTCCGGCATCTTGCTCACATCTTTCCCATTTAAAATATACTTTCCACCTGATGGAGAATCAAGGCAGCCCAAAATATTCATTAAGGTAGATTTGCCACTCCCACTCGGTCCCATCAAAGCCACATATTCATTTTTTAAAATATCGAGCGAAATACCTTGAAGCACTTTCAATTCCTGCTTTCCTAAGTAGTAGCTTTTATCAATTTTATTAAGATGGATTATTGCACTCATGGTTAAAGGTTCATGTAAATCTGCACATTTGCAGATTAAAATATTTGCACATCATTTTTTTATAACCTTGGGCACTTTAAAAAATTGCTCATCATGTAAAGGGGCATTTTTAAATGCTTCTTCACGGCTTATACTTCCTCTAACCACATCCTCTCTCAAACTATTTATATTTTCACTCATGTGAAGCAAAGGCTCTACGCCTGTTGTATCCAGTTCATTCAACTTGTCAATAAACGCAATCATCTTTTGCAGATCACTTTTTATTTCATCTCTTTCTACATCATTAAATTCAAGCCTGGCAAGTTGTGCTAAATTATTGATTAGGTCATCATTCACTTCCATAAAACAAATATAAATAGTTTGCAGTTTGTGGTTTATAGTTTTTGGTTGAGTGGAGAAAACCACAAACAGAATAATTATCTTCGTCGGATTATGGATAAAAAGAAAGAAATAGTAATGAGCGGCATTAGACCAACAGGTTTTCTTCACCTTGGTAATTATTTTGGTGCTATAAGTAATTATGTAAAAATGCAGGATGAATATGAATGTTTTTTTATGGTGGCTGATCTGCATTCTTTAACAACACATCCTGATACAAAAGATCTGAAACCAAACGTCCATAGGGTTTTAGCAGAAAATATCGCTTGTGGATTAGACCCTGATAAAGTTGCATTGTATTGCCAGAGCCATGTACATGAAACAGCTGAATTGTATTTGTATTTGAATATGCTTGCCTACAAAGGGGAGTTGGAAAAAACCGCAACATTTAAAGATAAAGTTCGTATGCAGCCGGAGAATATTAATGCAGGCTTACTTACATACCCCGTTTTACAAACAGCAGATATTCTTTTGCATCGTGCAAAATATGTACCGGTTGGTAAAGACCAGGAACAACATCTGGAGATGGCAAGAAATTTTGCAAACCGTTTTAATCACAGATACGCAGAAGTATTTCCTGAACCGGTGGCATTTAATTACAGTAACAACCTGGTAACAGTTCCTTCGCTTGATGGAGAAGGTAAAATGAGCAAGAGCGAAAATCAAATGGCTACTTTGTATTTGGCAGATGATAATGAAATGATAAGGAAGAAAGTAATGAAGGCAAAAACAGACAGTGGGCCAACAGAGAACAATTCGTCAAAACCTTCATACATTAAAAATATTTTTTTACTGATGAGTCTCGTTTCTTCAAAAGATGTGATAAAAAAATATGAAGATGATTATAATACCTGCAATATCCGTTATGGTGATATGAAAAAACAGTTAGCTGAAGATATGGTACATTTTATTTCCCCTATCCGTGAAAAAGTGAACCGGATTTTACAGGATGATAAATATCTGCAAAAAGTAATGGAGCAGGGGGCGAAGAAAGCAATTAAAAGCGCAGAATTTACAATTAAATTAGTAAGAGAAGCAATGGGCTTGAATTATTTTTAAATTGTCTGAACCATGATTTTTAGGATTTATGGGATTATGAGGAAACATTGTTTATTTTAGATTTCTTAATTCATATTTCATACTTCGTATTTCGGAATTTTTATGGCAAAAGCTAAAAAACCAAAACACATTGCAGTAGCCGGAAACATTGGTGCCGGCAAAACAACCTTAACAGAGTTATTAAGCAAGCATTACAAATGGATTCCACAGTTTGAAGATGTTGATCATAATCCTTACCTGAATGATTTTTACGATGAGATGCCGCGATGGAGCTTTAACCTGCAAATATATTTTTTAAACAGCCGCTTAACACAGCTGCTCGAAATTCATCGTGGCACAGAAACAGTTATTCAGGACCGAACAATTTATGAGGACGCCAATATTTTTGCGCCCAATCTTCATGATATGGGCTTGATGGCTAAAAGAGATTTTGATAATTACTATTCTTTTTTTGAAACGCTTAAAAGTATGGTGCAGCCGCCTGACCTGCTCATTTATCTTAATGCATCTGTGCCTACACTGGTTGCACAAATACAAAAGCGTGGCAGGGAATACGAAGAAAATATACGCCTAGATTATTTAAAAAAACTGAATGAGTTTTATAACAAATGGATTAGCACCTACAAAGAAGGTCCCCTCTTAATTATTGATGCTGATAAAAACAAATTTTCTGAGAATGAAGAAGATCTTGGTAAAATTATTAACCAGGTTGATGCACAGTTGTATGGTTTGTTTTAGTAAGCTGTTTTACCAGATAAAATGCAATAACAAAAAGCGTAGGAGCAGTTGCTACTCCCGGTACATAACCTTTCTCTAATACTGCCCACACCATATGTCCAATAGAATTGATGATTTCCATAACTGTCAAAAACCAGATTGGAACTATGGCAAATGAATAATTGCGAACAGCTACAAGCCAACTTACTAATCCAAAT
>JBPCQG010000187.1:0-2641 GCA_050998315.1 Chitinophagaceae bacterium | reverse complement strand
AGTTATGATCAAGTTACAAATCGTAGGCAACCTTGGTAAGGATTGCATTGTAAAAGAAGTGAATGGTAAAAATGTAATTAATTTTAGTGTTGCACACACTGAAAAATTTAAAGATTCACAAGGGAATTTAAAAGAACGAACCACCTGGGTTGAATGTGCTTACTGGACGGACAGGACCGCTGTTGCTCAATATTTAAAAAAAGGTAAAATGGTTTACGCAGAAGGCTCACCGGAAGCGGATGCTTACACCAACAAAGAAAATCAGGCATCTGCCACTTTAAGAATGCGTGTTCAAAATTTGCAATTATTGGGTGGTGGTGATGGAACTCCCCAAAGTAATGGAAGCATGCAATCTATGGCCACTTCTGTCGCTACATCAAATAATGCAACATCACGTATGAGTGAAATTTCCGAGTCTGCAGACGATCTCCCATTTTAAATAAATACAATTTTTTAAATTTGAAGCGATGACATTTTTTTTGTTATCGCTTTTTTTGCGTTCGTACATTAAAAAAGCTGCCCATAGGACAGCTTCAAAAAAACTATTTATTTAAAATAATATTTATATTGGGTTTAAAGGATCAACAGGATCCTTTGGCTTTATTAATTTTCCCTGTTGTAATTTGCTATGATTGCGGCTATATAAAAAATAAATAATAACCCCTATCAAAAGCCAGGCACCGAGTCTTAACCAGTTTGTCCAGCCCAGCCCCACAATCATAGCACCACAAACAATAATCCCAAGTATAGGAACTAAAGGCACAAGTGGGGTTTTAAAAGCCCTTGGCATGTCGGGATCTGATTTACGAAGTATTATTACTGCGGCACAAACCAACATAAACGCAAACAATGTTCCGATGCTTGTCATATCACCAACAATATCACCTGGTACAAAAGCAGCAAATGCACCCACAACGAATAAAAAGATAAGATTTGCTTTATATGGTGTTTTAAATTTAGGATGAACATCACTAAATACTTTGGGTACTAAACCATCCCGGCTCATAGAGAAAAAAACACGGCTTTGCCCTAATAGCATAACCAATATAACAGAAGAGAAACCGGCAAGTATTGCTACCGTAACCAACTTTCCCAACCATGAATAACCTGGCATAAAAGTTTCAATAGCCTGAGCTACAGATGCTTCTTTACCGGTGGTTCTGAAAAATTCTACAGGAGCAAGGCCTGTAAGTACATGGGCAAATAAAATATAAAGAATAGTACAAATAGCAAGTGAACCTAAAATACCAATCGGCATTGATTTTTTTGGATTTTTTGTTTCTTGTGCTGCTGTGCTCACCGCATCAAAACCAATAAAGGCAAAAAATACAACACCGGCAGCACCTAATATTCCCATAATACCGCCATAGGTATGTGATATTCCCTGATGATCTGTATACGTACTTGGTTCAGGTATATACGGTGTATGATTAGCAGAGTTAATAAATCCCCAGCCTAATATAATTATCAATATAACAATTGCAACTTTTGTAATTACAATTATTCCATTTACAAATGCTGATTCTTTTGTTCCTTTTATTAATAATAAACTAAGTAATGCAATTATTGCAAAAGCGGGAATATTCATTATTCCATTAATTCCATCAATAGAATGTTCAAATGGAGAATGTGACCACTCATAAGGAATCGCTTTGACATGCAAAACATTTACCAATAAATTATTTAAATATTCGCTCCAGGCAATGCCCACTGTTGCAGCACCCACAGCATATTCTAACATAAGGTCCCATCCAATTATCCATGCCATAAATTCACCCATTGTAGCATAAGTATAAGTATATGCACTTCCTGATATAGGAATGGAAGAGGAAAGTTCTGCATAGCATAACCCTGCCAAAGCACAACCAATTGCTGCAACAATAAATCCAAGCGTCACTGATGGTCCGGCATTCTGGGCTGCGGCGGCTGCTGTTCTTACAAACAATCCGGCACCGATAATAGCACCTATACCCAGTGCTATGAGTGAGCCTGAACTAAGTGTGCGTTTAAGTCCATGCTCTGAGTCACCTGTCTCAGACATTAATTCACTCATTGGTTTTTTTATAAATAAATTCATATGCTTTTTTGATTAGTGGTGAAAAATATCAGTATGGAAAAATAAGGAAAATAAATCTTAAAATATAAATCAGGTTTTTATTCTTTGATAACTCTGCTTAACTCATATTAAATATTATCTTGCGAAACTAATTAATACATTGAAAGTGAGTTGTTTTATATGAGGCAACTTTTTAAACTTTTAATACTTTACAATATCTTCACTTTATGAACAAAAGAAAAAGCGGACTGCTTTCCCTGTTATTGTTTACAGTAGTTGCAATTCTTTATATTATTCACTTAACTAATATTGCTACAATTCCTGAAACTGTATTGCTTATTGTTCGGTGGATCTTTATTGCAAGCACATTATTATATGCAATTTATAAACGTTCATTAACCACATGGATCTTGGTGAGTATGATAGTAGGGGTGGAGATAGGCTTAACTTTTCCGGCATTTTCTCAAAATCTCCAGTTCCTTAGTAAAATATTTCTTCGGTTAGTGAAAACAATTGTAGCTCCTTTGTTGTTTGCTACGTTAGTGGTTGGTATTGCCAGTCATTCTAATTTAAAACAGGTAGGCC
>JBPCQG010000177.1:0-7038 GCA_050998315.1 Chitinophagaceae bacterium | reverse complement strand
TAGCAAACATGATAATAGTTGCAATCATCAGCAACAAAAAGTTTACCCAAAAGAAGTTGGCCTTGTTTTCATAGCCATCCCACAAGGTTGCCAATAACCCTGATAATTTATTGCCAATAGATGTTGCAAGAAACCAGCCTCCCATCATTAGGGCAGTAATACGGACAGGACTTAATTTTGAAACCAAAGATAATCCCATAGGACTCAATAGAAGCTCTCCAATAGTTATGATTCCGTATGTTGAGATTAGCCACCAAACGCTGGCTTTTTCACTTCCATTGTTAGTGGCATTAACAGCCCAAACCATTACCAATACAGAGATTGCTGAAATAAGTAAGCCAAATGCAATTTTAGTTGGAGTGGAAGGTTCCTTGTTTTGCCGCCGCAGAAAAGCAAAGAATGCAACCACCAAAGGAGTTAATAATATTACCCAACCTGGATTTATGGATTGACTCAATGGCGTTGACCATAAAGTTGCATTAGCACCCGTCTCCGGAAGTTTTTCTGATTCAACATTTTTGAAATAAGGCGGGTAATTATATTCTTTTAAAACCTTACCGTCTTTTTTTTGTAATCTGAATTGTGAATCGTATAACTCAACAGAATCTTTCTTGTATTCCATTTCATCTGCGAGGTAAACACCGCTAAAAACTTTTCCAACGGTTCCCGAAACTTCCCTGTCAGTATAAGTATCCGCCCAGATAGTAAGTGCCGTTCCATTTTGTTTGAAAACAGCCCAGAACATTACAACTGCTGCGAAAATAGCCAGCAACGCAGCTATGGGGCGCTTCTCAGATTTTTCAGCACGAAAATATAATGACGAATAAAAATAAATTACCGGTATACAGGCAAAAATGAATGCATCATTACTGTCTGACTGAAAGATGTTTCCGGGCATCAACCACCCGATAGCGCCTGCAATAACAGATGGTAGTAATATCGTCATAACAATTCTTGAAAAAGGCATATCCTCTTTGGTCATTTCTTTTTTAATATCCCCTGACCTGTAATGTTTGGTACCACTTAAGAAAATAATTACTCCAATGAACATTCCTATTCCGGCAGCCACAAACGCATACTTCCATCCCCAAATTATTATTATAGCCGCACTAAAAAAATTACATATAAATGCGCCGATGTTGATGCCCATATAAAATATATTGTATCCTTCATCTTTTCTTTTTTCAAATTGAGGAGTAGAATATAAATTACCAAGAAGTGTGGAAATGTTTGGTTTAAAAAAACCATTTCCAACGATAACCAGTGTCATTGATAGATACAACATCGGTAAGCTGTGTACTGCCATCAGGCAATAGCCAAGGCCCATCATAAGCCCGCCTGCAATTATAGATTTACGGTAACCAAAGTACCTGTCAGCCAGCAAACCTCCTATAAAAGGGGTAAGAAATACCAGTGCTATAAATGTTCCGTAAAGATCAGAGGCTTCTGTATTTGTCATGGCGAAACCCTCCTCAACATTTTTAAGATACAGGAGGAAAATGCCTATCATTAAATAGTATCCAAACCGCTCCCACATTTCTGAAAAAAATAAAAATGGAAGAGCCTTGGGGTGTTTACTTTGCTTTACTATTTCAGCCATAGAAAATATTTTACATTTTCAAGATAAATAAAAAGGCGACCATAAGATCGCCTTTAAAATATTTTAAGAAATACTATTTAATCCCATGCATCATTTTTCTCAGTTTAAATGATAACAGAAAAAGAATTATCGCAGCTGCACCGGCAAACCCTACAAATATCATAAAATAGGTATGCAGATTATCAATCGTAATTCCCAAAAAAACCGGGGGTGGTTCTTTTGATGTTGGATCAGGATAAAGTGCGCTCATTGTACCTGCCAATTTGTTACCCGTTGCAATTGCCATGAACCATATACCCATCATCAAAGATGTAAATCTACCAGGTGTTAATTTATTTACCATTGATAAACCTATCGGGCTCAAAAATAGTTCACCCACAGTATGTAAAAAATACAATCCTGTAAGCCACATTATACTCACCTTTATTGCCGGATTATCTGTTATTCCAAATGAGATAAATAAAAAGCCCAAAGCCAGAAAACCCAATCCCATAGCTTGCTTCATTGGTGCAGGGGGTTCTATACCTTTCTTTCCCATATTACCCCATAAGGCAGCAAAAATAGGCGCTAATATTACAATAAAAATCGGGTTAAAACTTTGGAAATAACTTGCAGGCATTTCCCATCCAAATACGTGGCGGTCTGTTTGTTCATTGGCAAAAAATGTTAATGATGCTCCCGCCTGCTCAAAGCACATCCAAAAGAAAATTACAAACAGCATAATTATGATAATAACTGTTAATCGGGATTTTTCAATCTTAGTAAGCGATCTGTCAGTGAGGATTGCAAAGGGTAAACACAATGTCATTCCATAAATAGCAGACCCCCAAAAATCAACATTTAAAACAAAATATAAAATAGATATGGCAGCAACGATGCTGGCGATAAGAATAATTATTTGAGTGCTGCTGAAGCCGGTTTTGCCGGTTTCTGATACCGAAGTATCCATAAGTTTATTGGCATGTGTACCCAATGGCTGTCCCGTATGAGACACTACATACTTATCTTTTGTTAAGTAAAAAATGATAAGACTGATAATCATACCTACACCGGCAGCAAAAAATCCCCATTTAAAATCTATTTTTTCTCCTAAATAACCACATATCAATGGTGCTAAAAATGCCCCTGCATTTATACCCATATAAAATATAGTATAGGCTGCATCTTTTTTACTGTTATCCCCTTCTGGATACAATTGTCCTACCATTGTAGAAATGTTCGGTTTAAAGAAGCCATTCCCAAAAATTAAAAATGCAAGACCTGTCCAAAGAAGGGTTATTGCTGTTGCTGAGCCTGATTCCATAGAAGCACAGAAAAACAAAGTAAATTGCCCGAGAGCCATTAATAATCCACCTACAAAAATAGATCTACGATTACCCCAATATCTGTCAGCCACATATCCACCAATTAAGGGAGTAAGGTATACCAGACCAGTATAACTGCCATAAATATTTGATGCATATTCTTTGTCGAACAATAATTTGTCAGTCATAAAAAGAACAAATATTGCACGCATACCATAGTAGCTGAATCTTTCCCAAAATTCAGTAGCAAACAAAACGTACAATCCTTTGGGATGCCCTCTTCTGGGTTCTTCTGCCAAGGCATTTGATGTTGCCGGATCTACATTCATAATTAAAATTTAGTTGAGTAATGAGGTTTGTTCAACTTGTAAAATACAGATAAATTTTAAATGCCGAATTCAAATTAAATAATTCCAGCGCTAAAAAATATTAATCTAATTATGAATGACAGTATTTTACAAAATTTGAATAGCTAAATTTGTATTTTAAACAGCCATTAAATTAATTTCCTTTGAACATTCTTATACTCGGCAGCGGCGGAAGAGAACATGCATTTGCCTGGAAGATAAGCCGCAGTAAGCTACTCACAAATTTATTTATTGCACCTGGCAATGCAGGCACCCTACAATTTGGACAGAACATTGATATTGTTTTAACCGATTTTAATGCAATAAAAAAAATATGTATTAAACAAAAGATCGAAATGGTTTTTGTTGGACCGGAGGATCCTTTGGTAAATGGCATTTATGATTTTTTTAAAAATAATAAAAGATTAAATAAAATAATTGTTATTGGTCCCTCCGCGGAAGCGGCAAAACTGGAAGGCAGTAAATCATATGCTAAAGCATTTATGCAGCGTCATAATATTCCAACAGCTGCTTATAAAGAATTTGAGGAAACCAATTATGAAGAAGGTCTTCAATACATTAAAAATCATTCGCTGCCTGTTGTGTTAAAAGCATATGGCCTGGCAGCAGGCAAGGGTGTTTTAATTTGCCAGAATCACATTGAAGCAATGGCAGAATTTGAATTAATGATTCAGCAATCAAAATTTGGCGCTGCAGGAGAAAAAGTTGTTGTAGAAGAATTTTTAAAAGGAGTTGAATTAAGTGTTTTCGCTTTAACAGATGGGAAAAATTTTGTTTTACTACCGGAAGCAAAAGATTATAAGCAAATAGGAAAAGGAGATACAGGACTTAATACCGGCGGCATGGGAGCAGTAAGCCCTGTTCCCTTTGCACATGAATCGTTTATGCAAAAGGTTGTAGAAAAAATAATAAAACCCACCATAGCCGGCATACAAAAAGAAGATCTTGAATACAAGGGTTTTATTTTTTTTGGATTGATAAAAGTTGAAGATGAGCCATTGCTTATAGAATATAACTGCAGGATGGGTGATCCGGAAAGTGAAGTGGTCTTATTAAGATTAAAAAATGATCTTGTTAAATTATTGATTAGTTGTTCACGTAAGGAACTAAACAAAGAAAAAATTAATATTGATCAAAGATGTGCTGCTACAATTGTTGCAGTAAGCGGCGGCTACCCCGGCGTCTATCATATAAATAAACCGATTAATCTTGGGTTCCTGGAAAACCCAGAATCTATAAAAACAATTGAAGCAGATGGCGGCATAATGGTTTTTCATGCAGGTACAAAAAAATCGGGCGAAGAAATAGTTACCAATGGAGGAAGAGTATTAGCCGTTTCAGCCTTATCAGATACCCTGGCAGAAGCAATTGAATTATCAAAAAATATTTTAGGGCAGATCTATTTTGAAGACATGTATTATCGTGATGATATCGGTTATGAATTTGCCGATTAATAATCCTTGAAATTGATCACGCTAATTTTCCTTGCAAAATCCCGATCATGTCATAAGCTTTTACATCCCATAAATATTTTGGTGTGATCGTTAAATATCAAATGTTTGTCATTGTTAATTCAAATTATTTCCTTCAACTTTGCAGGCATTGTTTTACATTTTAATTTTTAACCCCCAAGCATGGGCCTTTTTAACTTTTTTACGCAGGAAATCGCGATTGACCTGGGAACTGCAAACACCCTTATTATTCACAATGATGTAGTGGTGGTAAACGAGCCTTCTATTGTAGCATTAGACAGAAATAATCCTAAGAATTTATTAGCTGTGGGTAAAAAGGCATTAATGATGCATGAAAAAACTCATGAAAGCATTCGTACAGTTCGCCCTTTAAAAGATGGTGTGATCGCAGATTTTAATGCGGCAGAACTGATGATAAGGGCCATGATTAAAATGATCTATCCAAAAAAACCTCTATTTCCACCAAGCTGGCGCATGATGATATGCATACCCAGCAGCATTACCGAAGTGGAGAAGCGTGCCGTAAGAGACAGTGCTGAGCAAGCCGGTGCAAAAGAAGTTTATTTATTACATGAACCAATGGCTGCAGCTTTGGGTATTGGCATTGATGTGGAAGAACCTGTCGGCAATATGATTATTGACATTGGAGGAGGAACAACTGGAATTACTGTTATTGCTTTGGCAGGTATTGTTTGCGATCAATCAATTCGTATTGCAGGTGATGAATTTACCGCTGATATTAAGGAAGCCTTGCGTCGTTATCATAGCTTATTAATTGGTGAGAGAACAGCCGAACAAATTAAAATACAGATAGGCGCCGCTATGAAAGATCTTGAAAATCCACCTGATGATATTCCCGTTAATGGACGTGATCTTGTTACGGGTATTCCTAAACAAATATTTGTGAGCTACCAGGAAATTGCAGAAGCGCTGGATAAATCAATTTTTAAAATTGAAGAAGCGATCCTTAAAGCTCTAGAAACAACTCCGCCGGAACTGGCTTCTGATATTTACCGCAGAGGCCTTTATTTAACAGGTGGTGGGGCTTTGCTTAGAGGGCTTGATAAAAGATTAGCTGCTAAAATAAAATTACCTGTCCACATTGCTGATGATCCATTAAAAAGTGTTGTTAGGGGTACAGGTATTGCCCTTAAACATTATGACCGCTTTCCTTTTGTTATGAGATAATTTTTAAAGTAAAAAAAGTATATATAGTAATAGAGTATATAAAGTCAAGTAAGTCATGTCTAACAATTCATTTGGTTTTGAAGAATTAGAAATTTGGAAGAAGGCACGACTATTAAAAATTGAAATCTCCGCAACAGTAAAGTTTTTCCCTGCAGACGAAAAATATAAGTTAGCAGACCAATTGATACGAAGCTCAAGATCTATCGGAGCATTGATTGCAGAAGGACATGGCAGATTTTCTTATCCCGATCAAATTCATTTTTGTGTACAGGCACGGGGATCATTAGCAGAAACAATGAATCACTTAATTGATGCAAAGGATGAAACCTATATTTCAGAAATAGCATTGGCAGATTATAGATTAAAAATTAAAGAACTTGAGAGAGTGTTAAATGGATATATTATTTATCTACGTACTCAAAAAGATTTAAAATCTCCAAAGCCTGTTTAACACCTTATCTACTTTGGATACTTTATCTACTCTATAAACTTTTCAATTGCGTAACATCTTTTTTTTCATCCGCAAATATTTTAATTTTCTTGTCTTTTTATTTTTAGAGGGGTTTTGTCTTTTTATGGTTTTTAACTATAACCGGTTTCATAATGCAGTATTCATGGGCATCTCTAATGAAGTAACCGGAAAAATTTACAAGCAATACAATAGCATAGAATACTATTTTCAATTAAAAAGAACTAATGATTCTTTGGTAAAGGCAAATGAAATGCTGTACAATAAATTAAAACAGGATTTTGAAATGCCAGATACCATCAACAAAATTGCCATAGATACAATAAGAATTGACTCAACTGAAAAGTATAGAAAATATAAATTTATGCAGGCAAAAGTGATTGGCAATTCAATCAGCCTTCCCAATAATTATATTCAATTGAACAGAGGTACTTTACAGGGGGCACAAAAAGACCTGGGAGTTATTAACGTAAACAATGCCGTGGTAGGAACAGTGATAGATATTAGCAATAATTATGCAGTGGTAATGAGCTTGCTGCATCGCCAAAGTAACATAAGCGCAAAGCTTAAAAAAACCGGGGAGACAGGAAATATAGTATGGGATGGTAAAGACCCTAACCTCCTTTTATTAAAAGAC
>JBPCQG010000136.1:0-5272 GCA_050998315.1 Chitinophagaceae bacterium | reverse complement strand
CAGCTTCCAGTTTTGCAGTATCATAAGCTTTTTCTATTTCACTTTCTTCCCAAACAACTCTCATTCCTTTTCCGCCCCCGCCTGCTGTTGCTTTTAATATTACAGGATAGCCAACTTTTTTCGCCAGGTCTTTTGCTTCATCTACACTTGATAACAAATCTTTACCTCCGGGAACCACCGGTACACCAGCTTTTATCATGGTTTCCTTTGCCGTTATTTTATCTCCCATTGAATTGATCATCTCAGGCGTGGGTCCGATAAATTTAATTTGATGATCGCTACAGATCTGTGCAAACTTTGCATTTTCTGCTAAAAAACCATAACCGGGATGAATCGCATCGGCATTAGTAATTTCTGCCGCCGCCATTATGTGAGGAATGTTGAGATAACTATCAATACCTGCAGGTTTGCCAATGCATACGGCCTCGTCAGCAAATTTTACATGAAGACTATCTTTATCTGCAGTGGAATAAACAGCAATTGTTCTTATTCCCATTTCCTTGCAGGTACGTATAACACGTAAAGCAATTTCTCCCCTGTTGGCAATCAATATTTTCTTAAACATTTCAAACGATTTGTAAATATGCAAATGTGTAGATATGTAGATTGAACGCCGAAATTAATTTGCACATTTACTCATCCGCATATCTGCCTATTAAGAGGGTTCAACTAAAAATAAAGGCTGATCAAATTCCACAGGTGATGCATCTTCTACCAAAACCTTTACAATTTTACCCGTTACTTCACTTTCTATCTCGTTAAATAATTTCATGGCTTCAATTATGCAAACGATGGTGCCTGTTGCAACGTCGTCGCCAACATTTACGAATATTGGTTTACCCGGACCTGCCTGACGGTAAAATGTGCCGATCATGGGGCTTTTTATGGTAACAAGATTATCAGCCTTAAGAGTTAATTCTTCCTGTGGCGTTTCAGTTTTTGGAACCGCTGCAGCAGGAAGATTTTGTGGTGCCTGCTGAAATTGCGGAGCGGCAAAATTTTGTGTGGCTTCCTTTTTTTGCCTGATGGTAATTTTGAAATCCTTTTCTTCTATACTAATCTCTCCAATGTTGGTTTTAGTAATTAGTTTTACTAATTCCTGAATTTTTTTTATATCCATCAGAATAAATTACGTTAAAGATAAATGGGGCAGCTAAGATAAGGGAATCCTATATTAAACTATCAACTTCAAAATAATAAAAAATAAGGAAAATAGCTGATTTTGATAGAGAAATAAGCAGAAATGATAAATATTGATGAAAATATTGCGAAAAGTTGATAGAATTAAAATAACAGACTTCGACAATTAATCCTTTACCCGTTCCACATATTCACCTGACTTTGTATTTATTTTTATTAATTCTCCCTCATTTACAAAAAGAGGAACCATTACAGTTGCTCCTGTTTCAACAGTAGCTGGTTTTAAAGTTCTGGTAGCTGTATCACCCCTTACACCCGGCTCACTATAAGTAACAAGCATTGTAATTTTATCAGGAAGCTCAACGCCCATTGGCAAATCAGTTTCTGTATTTATTAAAACTGACACTTCCTGTCCGTCCTTTCAGAACTGGGGGGCATCAACCATAGTCTCCTGTACTGAAATTTGTTCATACGTTTCTGTATCCATAAATGTATAGCCTGAATCATCTTTATATAAAAACTGGTAAGGTTTTTTTTCTACTCTTACAGGGTAGATAGTTTCACCGCTGTTCCAGGTTAGCTCAATGGTACGGTTGTTATCCACACCTTTTAATTTAGCCCAAACCTTTGCTGCGGCACGGGCAGTTTTATTTTGCCCAAATTCAATTACTGTGTATAAACTACCATCTATTTTTAGAATAAGCCCTGAGCGCATGTCGGAAGTATTAGCCATAACAAAAATTTAGGCGGCAAAGGTAATGTTTGAAACTTCATTACCAAAATGCTGTTAAGAATGCATGTAACACAGTTTACCCCTATAGCTATCGGGAGAAAAATTTATCTTTAAAAAAATATTTAATTGTGAGAAAAATTTTTATTTTAGTAATTATATTATTTACAGCACAACTAAGTTTATCGCAGGCAGATAGTGCAAAGCCCGTTTATCTTCGGTTTCCGACAATCCCTCAATTCACAATTTATAAAGCATCTGACAGTACTAAATTTACTAGAGAAGATCTTCAAAAGAACAAATCAACAGTATTTATAATGTTTAGCCCTGACTGTGAGCATTGCCAACATGAGACAAAAGCATTGATTGAGAATATTGATAAATTTAAAAAGGCTCAAATAGTAATGGTAGAATATCTCTCTTTTGAACAAATGGTAAAATTCTATAAAGATTATAAAATTGAGAACTATCCTAACATAATTATGGGAAGAGATGCAAAATTCTTTTTGCCCATTTTTTTTAAGGTAGAAAGTCTTCCTGCAGTTTATGTGTATGATAAAAAAGGTAAGTTTAAAAAGGCTTTTTCAGGAAGTGTAAAAATGGATAAAATTGCAGCTGAACTTTAAGATGTCAATGGTTAATGGTCAATGGTCAATAATTATTTTATCTTTTTATATTATTAATACTTACCCTGTACCTTTTTACCTTTTAAGATTTTGCATGGTCCACACTAATTAACCTGATAACTAATTAACTAAGGTAACTATATATCAAAAGGGCGAAGTTAAATTATAAGATGCCATTCCTTGTAGAATTTTTGAGATTGTAAGGCGGTGATGTAATAATCAAATCAATAGATTCTTTCTCTATATCTTTCATTACTTCTATACAATCACCAACTGTAATTTTACTCAAATAATCGTTTAGCATGATTTAGATTTTGCAATTAAAATTTCATACGGCAATCTAATATTAGCACATCTTTTAATTGCGTTTTCAAATTTAAGAACACCACTATCTTTTCTATTATTATATCTATACCCAAATTCTTCACAGTATCTATGTAAATGTTTTGCAGAAACAAAATGATATATACCGATAATACCACGCTTAAAAATACTCCAATAATTTTCAATGTTGTTAGTGTGAAAATGACTGTCTGTTTTGTAGTTACTTTCTGTATGCTTTACTTTTATATGAGTAAAATCTCTTTCTAATCCATTGTAAGACCTGTAAGCATCTGTTATCAAAACACAGTCTTTATCACAATACTCTTGCATAAGCGGCTGTATAATTTCTGCTTCTGTACTTGGTACAACAAAAGTCAATACTCTGCCACCACGCTCAACTAATCCAACAACAGGTGTTTTATCAATTGATGCACGACCTTGCGAGTTTGGCACTTTTTTATTAGCGTGCCTGTTTTTGTTTTTGCCACCAACGTACGTTTCATCTACTTCCACAATTCCTTTCAGCATATTTGGTGCTGTCTCTTTGAACATTGCACGAATGCGATGTAATAAATGCCATGCTGTTTTTTGTGTTACATTTAATTGTGTTGCTAATTGCAAAGAACTAATTCCTTTCTTAGCTGTTGTGATTAAAAATATTGCTGCATACCATGTACGCAAAGAAATTTTAGAAGCGTGAAATATTGTACCAACGGTTACAGAAAATTTTTTACCACATTCTTTATTCGCACAACGATATTCTGGAATATCTTTTTTGTTGCTTTTTACGCTACGGCTCTTAGTTGTATAAATATGAGTAGAGTTGCAATGAGGACAAACAGGCTTACCGTTATCCCAAATTTGTAAGGCTAAAAACTCATAACAAGTTTTTTCTTCTTTGAAGTAATCGTTTAATTCTATTAGACTTTTGAAATTGTTTTGCATCTTAATACTATTATTTAGTAAAGGTAATCCTTCGCCCTTATTCTACCTAATTTTATTACAACTATTTTTAATTTTTTTTCCGTAACTTCGACCACCTGCCCGTCGTAGTTAGGATGAAACAATATTTGTGATTTTAAGTGGTTTATAATATTTAGATTTGATAAAAGTTTAATAGTTCATAAAAAGCATGGCAAATACGGAACACATAAATATTGAAGCAAGAATAGGTGAGGGAATCTATTTGGTAAAAGATGTGTCAAAAATTCTTGGACTTGATTATGAAAAAGTTTATAGATGGATTGTTGGTTATTGGACTGGTAATTTACAAGAACATTATAATTATACTTTTGGAGAACAAAATAATAGAGCTATAAATTTTTATAGTCTTATTGAGTTTTATACATTTTTTAAATTAAGAGAGAAAGGGTTAAGTTCTACTGAAATAAAGAAATTACATTCTGAACTTTCATCACTTTTAAAAACCCCATATCCATTTGCTATTGCTCAAGATTATTATATTGAAACAAGGAAAACAAAAAAGAGGAAAAAAACATTTGTCTATTATACATATTTGGAAAGCACTATAAAACGTAGTGCCAAAAAACAATTCTCTCTTGATTTTATAAAGAAGTTTTTAGATAAAGTTGAATTTGACGAAAATAATTTAGCAAGTCGTTTCTTCCCATTACATGATAGTAAAAATGTTGTCGTTGATCCTAAGCATCAATTTGGACAGCCCGTGATAAATGGAACTAATATAAAAACTCAAACTATTTTCAATCTCTATAGGGGCGGCGAAAGTTTGGAAAACCTTAGTATATTGTACAATATATCTGTAGATAAAGTACAAGATGCTATTACTTTCCAAAAAGCCGCATAATGCTATTTGTTTTTGATGAAAATTTCCCTATAGAATTTGTCAGAGGCTTTTCGGTTCTCGAAAAAGCGAATAGAAGAAGTAAGATTAATGTAGAAGTCGTTTTTTCTCCAGAATTAAAAGGTTGTCGAATAGGTTCTGATGACATAGATATAATTAAAGCAGCATCAAATAAAAGTGCAGTTATTGTAACCCATGACAGCGATTTTAAGAGAATAAAACATTATAAAAGGTTGTTAATAGAGCATAAAGTTGGCTATATATATTTTAAAGTGCCTAAAGGAATTTATGAATATTGGGATATAGTAAAAGCATTTATAAATAAATGGGAAGAACTTAAAGACCATATTTCAAATTCCGATATACCATTTGCGTTTGAAGTGAGCAGACAAGGGCAGATTACCAAATTAAAATTTTGATTAATGAATGAATCAGTAAAATCTACAAAGCCCAAAAAACAGCGTGCAAAAAAGTACGATGAAAAATTATCTATCAATGGTACGTTTGCAGATGTATTTAAAGTTGTAAAAAAGAATAAAGAAGAAAAGAAAAAATCTTAAAACACTTATTTATGAAATACAAATTATTAATGGTGTTTACCTTTCTACTCTTATTAAATGGAACTTTTAT